>JABDPQ010000041.1 GCA_013042695.1 Desulfobacterales bacterium
CCTGCCGGCAGGGTAATCGTTGTATCGCCGACAAGACAGCCAAAAACGGCATTATGGAGCGGAGTAACCTCAGATGGCAGCCTCCCCGGACCATAGGCGAAATAGACTCTAACAGACCTGAAGTCAAGATCAAATTCGTTGGCATATTGGATTCCAAGAAATTCAGCGCTGGCCTTCGCCGCCCCATAGATATCACCGGGAGTCAGCGGTTCATCCTCAAGCGGTATATTGTCGCGAACGCCATACACAGCTCCAGAGCTGATATAAACAAAACGTCTCAGTTTAAAGAGCCGAGAAACTTCCAGCATATTTACTGTCCCCATGACGTTGAGATAAATATTGTCGCGAGGATTCTTTGCAAAGATCGGCCCGCCGATCAAACCGGCCACATGTATGACTCCATCCAGCGAATCTTTATGCTCTAAAAACAAGTTATTCAGAGCTGCTTGGTCAAGGACATCAACTGAAACATGGGTAATTTTATCTTCCATGCCCTTCAGATAGCTGAGATCTCTATGAGATCGATCAACGGCAAGCACTGTGTGACCTTTTTTCACCAACTCATGACATACCCAGGATCCGATGTGGCCGAAGCCTCCCGTTACCATGACAGACATTCGTGTTCTCCCTTTTGATCTTTATGAATAGTTAATACGTTTCGCCCTAAACTGGATTTCTCATGAACATTGTGTAAATTGCATGGTTGCATGAGATTTACCCCAAATAAGGAGATATCAACCATTTCCTTGAAATGACACAATGTTCATGAGAAATCCGGGCTAATCCTCCACCGCCACAACCCTGGCACAGGCTCCTTCCGTGCCACTAATTTTTAAAGGTAAGGCATACAAATCAACCCGATTTGTCTTGATCTGATCAAGATTACACAAATACTCAATCAGCAGAATTCCCTTTCGCAAGAGCAGGTCATGTGTTGGCATTTCCTCAGCGGACGGGTGTCGATCGGGAATTTCTCGTATGACATAGTCTTGCGGAAAATCAAAGCCAACAGCTTTCAATGATAGCTCAGATAACCATTGGGCAGCATCGCGGTTGAGATGCGGGGCGTCCAACCAATACTCTTTTGTGGTGTAATCCCTGCTCAAATCCCAACAGGTCTTCAATAGTACAATATCTCCTGGCAGCACATGAATCCCCCTTTTGATCAGCAAATCCGCTCCGATTTCCTGATTGGCCGATACGGGGGTCAAATCTATCACAGCCGTCGAGCCGCAAAGCCGTTCCAAGTCCACCGTTTCAATGCTTTCCCGGCCGAGTTCAATATGAAGAGGGGTATCTATATGGGTAAAGGCATGCATACCCATTTTGGTCGCCGTTACCTGATAAGGATCACCGCTGGCAATATCTTTCAGGAGTTCTTTTTCAATTGGCCAGCGCCACATAGGCCGGATAGTCATACTCAGATCGATCAATCCCATTGTGTTTGACACCAAATCATGCTTGATTTCCGCATTGGCTTGCGTTTATGAGCTGCGATAACTTCTCCACACCCTTTGATTTCAATTCTCCGAAATTATCTCTAGGATCTTGACTAATTTTTTCATCGCCTCCTTTTTGTAGGCTGCAATATCACGGTTGTTCCAATCATAAAAGCCTGTGCCACTTTTCACCCCAAGCTGCCCTCTTGCTATCATATCCTGAATCAAACGAGTCGGTGTGCCGCTGTGATTCAGTTGAGGAACAAGCGCTTGCTGCGCGGCTGCCGTGGTGGCAAGCCCACTGATATCCTTTTGCTCGAGCAGGCCGGTTACACACATCCGTGGACCGAACATGGTTTTGCAAACGCGATCGACATCTTCTGCGCTAACCACCCCCTGCTCAATCATCGAAAATGCTTCATGAAGCATTGCATGCTGCAGTCTGTTGGCAAGATAACCAGCGATTGGCCGTTTAATAATAACGGCCTGCTGGCCATTACGGCTGAGTGCCTCTGTGACGCGTTGCAACGTTGTCTGATCAGTCTGTTCGACCAGCATGACTTCTACTGAAGGCAGCATCTCTGCTGGTTGAAAGTAATGGATGCCGATAAATTGATGCGGGTATTGCAGCTCAGCAGCCATAGCCTCCAGTGACAGACCTGAGGTATTGGTTGCCAGAATGGGAAGATCACCATAGGCCTTCTCCAAACGGGCAAACAGTGAAATTTTAAGCTCAAGTCTTTCTGGAACCGCTTCGATGATCAGATCAGGAGGATCGGCAGGCAGTTCCCCAACAGCATCAACCCCATCAGGTAGAGCATCTATTCGGCGGGGATTACGACTTAGGACGGTAACCTGGTGCCCCCCGCGGGCAAACGAGATGGCGATACCTTGTCCCATAATACCATAGCCAACAACCATGACGTGGTGTATCATCTCGGCTCCTATGGGTTGGTCAGCTTTTCAATTAGAATTTATAATAAGCACATAGATTCAGGTGATCCTCAACTCCATTTTCTTGCTTAAGGTTATAATAATTATGCAAAAGAAAAAACAGCATGATATACACATCTATTTAAAAAAGAATCAACGAGACAAAGACCATTATTGGCGATAGTTTAACAGGCTGACTCGCGATAACACTAACGCACAGTATAGTTGGGCCGAGCTCTGCATAGCAGGTTAGATCAATATCCACAGACGAGCGCCGCCGATTTGAACAACGAAACATTAACGGAGAACTTACCTTGGGCATCATCGTTTTTGAGGGCCTCTTACCCGTACTGCTGATCATTATCACCGGCCTTGGTTTGCGCAAGTGTAGAATTGTCACCGAAGAAAACTGGCTGGGTATCGAATTGCTGACTTACTGGCTACTGTTTCCAGTATTGGTAGTGGTTTCACTAATCCATATGGATCTCAGCCAGATTAATTTAGGCTCGCTCACCAAGGGCTATCTCCTCGCTGTTATTGCACAACTGATTATCGTCTGGCTGCTGAGAAAACCGTTACGCCGTCACCTCAATGTCAGTAACCGGTCTTTCAGCTCAATCTTCCAAACCGCAACCCGCTGGAACGCCTTTATTGCTTTGGCGATAGCGTATAACTACGCCGGTGACGACGGTTTAGCCATCGTTTCGCTGATTATGGCACTCACCCTGCCCATTCTCAATTTTGTCAATGTTGTCGTACTGACGATATGTTGCTCAGATACCAAGCCTACACTGGCAAGAACTGCAATTAACACGCTGAAAGTTCCACTCATCTGGGGCGCCTTGTTAGGATTATTAATCAATGTGGCGGGAATTGCGGTCTATGGGCCTCTCATGGTCAGTCTTGATATCATCGGCCGGGCTGGGTTGGGAATTGGCCTGTTAACCGTTGGTGCCGGTCTGCATACCCATGCCGTACTTAATGCACGTATGACCATGATGATCAGCATCGTTGCAAAACTCATCGTTTTCCCGTTGCTGGTTTTTACGAGCTGTATGCTATTTGACGTCCAGGGCTTAACACTGCAGATGGCGATGTTATCCGCTTCGGTATCAACAGCAATGAACGGCTATATATTGGCGCGGCAAATGGGCGGTGATGCAGATTTGTATGCCGCCACCGCTTCACTGCAGGTGGTTATTTCGATGGTCAGTATACCACTTATACTGTGGCTGGTTTCAGGTTTTGTCTAAACCTATGCGAAAGAATATATGATGATTGAAAGCACTGTCGTTAATTTCGGATTGTGTATTCTCATATGGCTTGTACAACTGGTGATTTATCCCTCGTTTGAAGAGATAGAAGAATCACGATTTCCACAATGGCACAAGCGATATACGTTGCGGATTTCTTGTCTCGTCTTACCGCTGATGCTATCTCAGGTCGTTCTTTTCGGTCACCTCATCTATCAGAACAGCTTCAATGCAGTTTCCCTTATCCAAGGTCTTTTGATATTTTCTGCATGGGTTGTGACATTTACTCTGTCCGTGCCATGTCATAAAAAACTTTCAAAGAAAAAGGATACCTATCAAATTAAAAGACTCATTGCCTCTAACTGGCTGAGAACCGTCGCTTGGACGACTACCTCAATCCTCGATTTGATCAATTTGACCTGACCGATAGATGTCAAATGAGACATATGTAACTGGTAACACTATTGGATACCAGTAAGTCAAATCCTGCCGTCCCTGATGGACTCCCATTTATAATAAATAAAGCAGAGGGTGACAGCAATTGAGCCTTCTATTTGTTTTTGTGGCTGGGCAGAAATTGATAATTTCGATCCAGTAGGTAGGTGCATGTTACGTTTAAGTTTAGGACTTGCAGGTTCATTTCGAGGAATAATCTGGACACCCTGCATGTAAAGTGACACAATAACAGATAGATATAGTTTAAAACTGTGAGGATATATTCAAAATCCTTAGGTACGCGTTTAGTGCTATTTAGCATGATTAATTCTTCAGTACAGTTTATACTTACAGGTAATCATGTACTTGCGAACGACACAAAGAAAGAACAAAGTCGGCACTGTGTCAAAATAACTTCCTAACTCAGGAGCAATTCTCCGTTATCGCTTCCAAGTGTATGGGGAAACATGAAAGTATACGCACGTACACCGCTCGACCTTGATAATATCAGCGTACCTCGTGGTCAAGTCTACGTCATACCGGAACGTTGTAAAGGTTGTGAAATCTGCATTCATTATTGTCCCCAGGATGTATTACAGATATCAGAGCAAAGCAATGCCAAAGGATACCATTACCCAGATATAGTCCCAGGCAGAGACTCCGATTGTGTCCATTGCGAATTCTGCACCTTGGTGTGCCCGGAGTTCGCAATATTTACTTTACCACAAGACGGAGCTGCACCATGACAGCTCCTACAGTACTCACTGGCAGGCATTTTATGAATGGCGACCATGCCTGTGCTGAGGGAGCAATTGCTGCAGGGTGCCGTTTCTTTGGTGGCTATCCCATAACACCATCAACCGAGATAGCCGAGCGTCTTTCCCGTCGACTTCCTGAGGTCGGTGGTGTTTTCATCCAGCTGGAGGATGAGCTGGCGAGCATAGCATCCATCATCGGCGCCTCGGCTGCCGGAAAACGCACTATGACAGCTACCTCTGGTCCTGGATTGAGCCTCATGATGGAAAACTTGGGACTGGCAGTCATGCTTGAAATCCCTTGTGTAGTTGTAGACGTGCAGCGTGGTTCACCTTCTACAGGGTTGCCGACGATGCCAGGTCAATCCGATGTCATGCAAGCACGATGGGGTTCACATGGAAACCAGGAGATCGTGGCTTATACTCCTTGGTCTCCCCAGGAGATGTTCGACCTGACCATCTTATCCTTCAACATTGCCGACAAATACCGCATCCCTGTCTTGCTGATGGCCGATGAGGTCGTCGGCCACATGGTCGAGCGAGTGGTTATACCCAGCGCAGACCAAATAGAGAATTGCGGACGTAAACGTCCCAAAGACCCTCCAAATGGAGGCTTAAAAGCGACAATATCTCCATTTCAGGCTGATGATGCTGATCTGGTACCACCTATGGCGCATGCCGGCGAGGGATATCGTGTCCATTTCACAGGACTCACCCACGACGAACATGGTTACCCGGACATGTCTGCCGATACCCACCACGAGCTGGCTACACGTCTTGTCGATAAAATACGTCTAAACGCTGATCAGATCATTCGCACCGAAGGCTACTACCTGGAGGATGCCAGCATCCTGGTTATCGCCTACGGATGTACGGCCCGTTCGGCTCGTAATGCGGTCAGGCAGGCCCGAATGCAGGGGATCCCGGCAGGTCTGCTCAGGTTGATATCCCTGTGGCCTTTCCCTGAAGAAACCATTCGCGAGCTTGCCGACCGGATAGATAAATTCATCGTGGCGGAGATGAACCTCGGCCAAATCAGCCTGGAGGTCGAAAGAATGGTCAAACGACCAGTGAGAGGTATTTTTCACGCCGGTGGAGCCATGATCCCACCAGAGCTCATAC
>JABDPQ010000044.1 GCA_013042695.1 Desulfobacterales bacterium
ATCCTGGCACCATATAATCCGGTGGAGCAGAATATCATTCAGCGACTGCAGCCGCCGTCCTCCCAGTTTCTGCTGGGTACCGATTATTACGGCAGGGATGTGCTGTCCCGGATTATCTGGGGCTGCCGGGTTTCGTTCGTGATCGGCTCGATCTCGGTGGGAATCGCCATGTTTTTTGGCACCATCTTCGGCTCCTTTGCAGGCTACAAAGGGGGGTATATCGACAATTTCATCATGGGGATAATGGATGTTCTGATGTCGATACCGATCCTGCTGATGGGCCTTCTCATCGTTGCCATACTTGGACCAAGCAAGGTAAACCTGATCATTGCCCTGGCCCTGACGATGATCCCGCGATTTGCGCGCATCGCTCGAGCACCGACCATCGCCGCAAAAGGCAAGGTCTATGTTGAGGCTTGTCAAGCGATGGGGTTTTCGGACCTGCGCATCCTGGTTGTACATATCTTCCCAAATATACTTGGGGACCTGATGGTCATGGGATCGATTTGGATGGCAACCGCGGTGCGAACTGAAGCGGCTCTTTCCTTTATCGGTCTTGGCGTCAATCCACCCACGGCGACGCTTGGAGGGACGATTCGGGAAGGGTTCAAGGATATCCTCTCTGCACCCTGGGCATCTTTATTTCCCGGGCTGGTGATCCTGTTGATTGTCTTTTCTGCCAATCTCCTGGGTGATGGCCTGCGAGACGCCCTTGATCCAAAATTAAGAAATGAAAAGTAACGTGACTGCCATGGAATATGTACTGGAAGTTAAGAATTTGAGTACAGCGTTCAGGCTGCGGTCCGGCTGGTATCGTGCCACTAATGATATTTCCTTTTCCCTGCGGCCTAACGAGACCCTGGCAATCGTCGGGGAGTCAGGCTGTGGAAAAAGTGTTACTGCTTTTTCCCTGATGGGCCTGCTGCCAAAACACGGGAGCAGAATTGATAGCGGCACCGCTCTATTCAAAGGAGAAGACCTACTGACCATGCCCCGGGAGAAGCTCAGGAAAATCAGGGGCAGTGCCATGACGATGATTTTTCAGGAACCGATGACCTCCCTCAACCCGGTTCTGACAGTCGGCAGCCAGATCGCCGAAGCGGTCTATTATCATCGAGGTGGCGGCAAGAGTGCTGCTAAAACAAGAGCGCTCGAACTCATGGACATGGTAAAAATTCCTGCACCAGAAAGCAGATATACTGATTATCCCCACCATTTGTCAGGGGGTATGTGTCAGCGTATCATGATCGCTATGTCGCTTGCCTGTGAACCGGATCTGGTCTTTGCCGATGAACCGACCACAGCGCTTGATGTGACCATCCAGGCCCAGATGCTCTACCTGCTGCATGAATTGAAGCAAAAACAGCAAATGTCGATGATTTTTATTACCCACGACCTGGGCGTTGTGGCCCATGTGGCAGATCGGGTAGCTGTCATGTACGCCGGTAACATTGTTGAGACCGCACCCGTTGCCGAGCTGTTTGGCAACCCTCGCCACCCATACACCCAAGCCCTGTTAAAATCAATTCCCCGGCTTGACAGGGACGACAAAGACCTGTCTCCTATCCAGGGGATGGTGCCGTCCATTGACGCCATGCCGGCGGGATGTCGATTTTACGACCGCTGTCGAAAAAAAGATCAATGCACTCCGGATATATTCCCCGAACTCAAAGCCAAAAAAGACTACCCGGACCATCTGGACCGTTGTCTGCTGAGCGAGTAAAGGTTTTATCATGAATAATTCAAAAGACCTGCCGCTTCTGAGAGTAGAAAACCTGACAAAACATTTTCGCATAGAGCGCGGCTTTCCCAAAAGTGTCACCTATACCGTGAAAGCAGTAGATGATGTCTCTTTTACAATCAACAAGCAGGAGGCCTTCGGACTTGCAGGCGAATCCGGATGCGGGAAAAGCACCGTCGGCCGCTGCGTGCTGCGGCTCATTGAGCCGAACTCGGGACGGGTGTCTCTTGGCGATATGGATGTACTCGCTCTTGGTAAGAATGAGCTCAGGATTATGCGAAAAAAGATGCAGATCATTTTTCAAGATCCTTACTCATCTCTCAATCCGAGAAGAACCATTGGCCAGACCCTCGAAGAACCCATGTATGTCCATAAGCTTTATCCAAAAAATGATATACGCCAGGTAGCCGAAGGTCTGCTTGAAAGCGTCGGCTTGTCACCTGGCGCGATTGATAAATATCCACATGAATTTTCCGGGGGACAGCGGCAGCGCATCGGCATTGCCAGAGCCCTGCTCTTTAACCCTGAACTGATAGTGGCCGATGAGGCGGTATCGGCTCTTGATGTCTCTATCCAGATGCAAATTCTGCAGATCCTCAAAGATCTAAAAGAGAAGCTTTCCTTGAGTTATCTTTTTATCTCCCACGATCTGGCGGTGGTCAGGTACTTTTGCCAGCGCGTGGCGATCATGTATTTAGGCAAATTTGTCGAACTTGGAACGGTCAAACAGATTTTTGATGACCCGCTCCACCCGTATACCTTGACACTGCGCAACGCCTCCCCCATCCCGGATCCCATGGTAAAACAGGAATTTGCCGAGCTCAAAGGTGAGGTACCGTCACCAATTTCACCCCCGAGCGGCTGCCATTTCCATCCCCGCTGCCCAAAGGCAATGGATATCTGTCCAAAAGAATACCCTACCTGGACCGAACAAGGTGAAGGCAGGGGTGTTGCCTGTCATTTATACACCTAACGCAAACATCATGAGCTCTAGAGAGAATCAAAAAAAGTACGATGTTTGCGTAATCGGCGGGGGCTACATGGGAGCTGCCGTTTCTCTTGGGCTGGTGCAAGCGGGCGCTGACGTTCTGATGATCGATAAGGTCAGCAAAACCCACAAAGCCTCGAGGGCAAACTTTGGTCTTGTCTGGTCTCAAAGCAAAGGCAGTGGTAACCGGCCCTATGCCAGGTTGTCCGCTCAGGCGGTCCGCGAGTTTTCCCCTTTTGTTGATAATCTTGAGGAAGCCTGCGGCTTCGATGTTGAGCTCCGCCTCGGGGCTGGCCTGGTCTTAAGTCTTGGCGAGCAGGAATTTGCCGCACGCTCAGCGGCTCTCGAGACATTGCACCAGGAAGCAACAGCCAACGGAGAAACGCATCCCTCTGAACTCCTTGACCGCAGGCAGGTCCAGGATCTGGTTGGCAAAGCCATTCTAGGAGACCAAGTGACAGGTGGTTCCTTCAGCTCAATTGATGGTGATGTCAACCCACTGCTGCTACTCAAAGCGATACGGAAGATGTACCAAAAAAAAGGCGGCACCTTTACCCAGGGTTGCGAGGTCAACCACCTGTTAAGAAACAACGCTCATTACCAGATTACGACGTCATCGGGAACAATCGAAGCAGATAAAATAGTCCTGGCCGCAGGTCTTGGCAATATTTCACTGTGTTCCAAACTGGGAATGAAAATCCCCGTGGTGCCCCAGAAGGGTCAGCTGCTGGTAACGGAACGGGTAAAACCCTTCCTCCCACTTCCCTTTAGCGGTATTCGTCAGACCGGCTGCGGCAGTATCATGATTGGCTATACCCAGGAAAATACTGGGTTCGATACCAACACGACAGTCACTGCAGCTGCACAGCTGGCAAAAAGAGCAATGCAGATATTTCCCGCCCTGCAACACATCAGAGTGGTGCGGTCATGGGCAAGCCTGAGGATTTTAACCGCCGATGGTCTTCCCATTTATGACGAGATTGAAAATTACCCAGGCTGCTACGTCCTCACATCACACAGCTGTGTTACCCTTGCCTCACTGCACTCGTCACTATTACCGCCATGGATTCTGGGTGGACAAAAACCTGCCTCAATAGAAGGTTTCAACTTAGAGAGATTCAATGTCACTGTTTAAACAACATAGTCAACAAGATGGCCAAACGGTAACCATCGAGTTTGAAGGTACTGCTTTGCAGGTCCCGGAAATGATAACGGTAGCTGCAGCGGTTTTAAGCCATAGCGGCAAGAACCATACTCGCCGTTCCCCGGCGAGCGGAGAAGAAAGAGCCCCCTACTGTTTTATGGGGGTTTGTCATGAATGTTTGATGGAAATTGACGGTAATCCGAACCAGCAGGCCTGCATTGTCCAGGTGCAGGAAGGCATGAAGATACGACGCCAACTCGAATTGCCGGGAGGTGATCAGTGATTTCACCTTTTCGGGATGTAATAATCATCGGTGCAGGACCGGCCGGCCTCTCTGCGGCCATCAGTGCTTCGAGTTTCGGACTTGATGTGCTTGTTCTTGATGAACAGCCGACTCCCGGGGGGCAGCTGTATAGAAATATTGAAAAAGCAGGGACAGAAACCCGGCAAACGCTTGGGCCGGACTACTCTGAGGGTCTCAACCTGGTTCAGGATTTCAGAGGTTGCGATGCAGAATATCGCGGCAATGCCATCGTCTGGAATGTCGAGCCAAATGGTACTGTCTGCTTTTCTGAGGCAGGCCAGTCTGCCCAGATCCGCGGTAGGTTTGTCATCGTTGCAATTGGTGCAACAGAGAGGCCCGTACCATTTTGTGGTTGGAATCTTCCCGGGGTGTTTGGGGCGGGAGCAATCGATGCTAACTTTAAAAGTTCCGGGACCATTCCAGGCAGCCCCGTTGTGCTCTGCGGAAGCGGTCCGCTGCTGCTGCTGGTCATTGGGCACCTGGCAAACCTGGGTGTTGAAATACGTGCAGTTCTCGATACAACACCCAGGGGGAACATTTTGTCAGCTCTACCGCTTCTTCCTGGGGCGTTAAGACGCACCGACTATCTTATCAAAGGGGTGCGCATGCTCCTGAACCTGAAACGATCGGGGATTGCCTCCTATAAAAAGGTCACCGAGTATGAAGCACGCGGCAACGATCGCCTGGAACGGATCTCTTTTTCAGCCAGCGGTCGGAATCTTGAAATAGAGTGTGATCTTTTTCTGGTCCATGAAGGCATCATTCCACGGTGCGACTTCACCCAATTGCTTGGCTTAAAACATCTGTGGGACCCGGTACAACGCTTCTGGTACCCAGATACCAATCAGTTCGGAGCGACAGCTAATGATTCTATTTATGTGGCTGGGGATGGCGCCTTTGTTCACGGCGGTATTCCAGCAACCCTCAAGGGCAGGCTTGCCGCCCTCGATATTGCCGAAAAACTGCACGTGCTGCCAACCATTGAAAAGGCTGAAACCGTGCCACAGCTTGAAACTAAACTTGCAGCTGAATTGGCCCCACGCCCATTTATTGATGCCATGTATAAGCCGCGCCCGAACCTTTATCGAACCCAAGACGAGACCCTTGTCTGCCGCTGTGAGGAAGTAAGCGCCGGTGAAATTATCCAGGCAATGAGAGAAGGATGCCAGGAGCCCAACGAGATCAAGGCGCTGACTCGCTGCGGCATGGGATCCTGCCAGGGAAGGATGTGCGGAAATGCGCTCAGTGAAATTGCTGCAGAAGAATTACAGCTTGAACCAGAGAAGCTGCGCCCTCTCAACATTCGTGCCCCGGTGCGAAATCTCTCCCTTGTTGAACTATCAGAGGTGACGCTGCTCGAGGATTCTGATTCATGAGCCATGCCGATATTATTATAATCGGTTCAGGATTAATGGGTGCGGCTACAGCGCTTTTTCTTGCAAGAGATGGCAAAAAAGTTGCGCTCATTGAAAAAGAACGTGCCGCTATGCACGCCTCTGCCGTAAATGCAGGCGGAGTGCGGCGCCTTAACAGGGCCTTTGAGGAGATCCCTCTATCAGTAGCGGCAGCTGAAATGTGGCCGCAGCTCTTGAAGATTGTCGGTGATGACTGCGGTTTTCATCCGGTTGGCCAGGTTCGCATCGCCCCTGGTGAAAAGGAATTTGAGCAGCTGGCGAAAAGGGTTGCCCGAGTGGAGGCCTTGGGTTTTTTTCATGAAGAACTCATTGATGCCAAGGAGGTTCGCCGGCTCGTCCCAGCCTATGTGGGCAGCTGCAGCGGCGGTATTGTTGCAAGATCGGATGGACATGCTCTGCCTGCCAGGACCATAAAGGCATTTATACGTACAGCCCGGGCCGAGGGAGTTGAGCTGCACACGCAATGCAGAATCTCTGCTATTTCACATCGCCATGATTGCTTTTTTGTCGAGGCTGCAGATGGACGGCACTTTCAAGCAGATGCTGTGGTTAATTGCGCCGGGGCCTGGGGGAAAACCATTGCTGCGCTGATCGGCGATGAACTGCCTCTTGAACCGGTTGCTCTTACCATGATGGTAACCGGACGCATGGAGCGGTTTCTGACACCGGTGATTGGCATACATGGTCATAAACTCTCTTTCAAGCAAGTGGAGAATGGCACGGTAGTTATCGGTGGTGGTCACAAGGCAACGCTTGATATGCAAACTGAAAAGAACATCATAAAAGTAGCTGAAATTAAAAAAAGCAGTGAAACCGTCAGGCAACATTTTCCGATCATGCAAAAGAGCACGATTGTCCGCTGCTGGGCTGGAATTGAGGGGATGGTGGACGACGGCCTTCCCATTATTGATGAATCCCCTGGCATCCCCGGCCTGTTTCATATCTGTGGTTTTTCCGCCCATGGGTTTCAGTTGTCGCCGATGGTTGGTCGACTTGCTGCAGCCCTTGTCCAGGGCAAAAAGCCTGAGTTGTCTCTAGACTCATTCTCAATGAACCGGTTTTAAAAGCAGGAAAAATTCTGTAATCCTACAGGGTGCCCTATGGCTGAGATCGTAGATATTATTTCAGAAATATCCTTTGAAGATATTCCTGAAAAAGCTAAGCAAGCTGCCCGACTTTGCCTGCTGGATGCTGTCGGCTGTATGGTCGGAGGCATGAAATGCCCAGCGGTTTTAAACCTGGCTCAAACAATATCCCAGAAAAACCCGGGTACCACCAACATCGCAGCAACATCTCTGAGCAGCACCAGGCCCTGGGCTTCGTTTGTGAACAGCCACGCCTGCTCTTTTTTCGACCTCGATGACGGGCATAGGAGAGCCCAGGGGCATCCGGGCGGCGTCATTGTTCCCCTCTCGCTTATGATGGCTGCCGAAAACGGCTGCTCCGGAAAGGAGCTGCTCACTGCTATCGTTATCGGGTATGAGATTGGAGTACGTGGTGCGCTTATCATGCGCCACGCCGGGGGTCCCCGGAAAGGCTCTGGGGGCTGGAGTATTACCGGCGGTGTGGCCGCAGTGGCAAAACTTTTAAAGCTGCCACCTCGGCAGATAAACAATGCACTTGGTCTGGCTGAATATTTTGCTCCCCAGGCGCCCCAAGACCGATCTTTGGCCTATCCTTCTTCCATGAAAGAGGGCATGGCCTGGGCGTCATATTCAGCAATCAGCATTGTCGAGCTGGCAGCTGCCGGCTTTGACTCCATGACGCCCTATCTTGCAGACGCCAATCAAGGCAGTGATGCGGTTTTCACCTATGAGATCTGCTCTGTTTATTTCAAAATGCATGCCTGCTGCCGCTTTTCACACCCGGTTATAGATGGTCTGGCAAATCTCGTTCAAAATCACGATTTTCTCATTGAAGACATAGATTCGGTGATGGTCGCCAGTTTTGAAAAAGCCATGCTGCTCAGCCATATGGCACCTGAAAACCCTGTTGCAGCGATGTACTCCATTCCATATATCATCGGTTGTTATCTGGTCAGAGGAAAGGTCGGGCCCCAGGAGATGGTGGATGATTCATTGACTGATCCAAAAATTTTGGAAATCGCCAAAAGGGTTGTGCTTCAAGAGGATCCCAGCATTACTGATCAGTTTCCTGAAAAATGCCTTGCCCGTGTTGCCATTACTTTAAAAAACGGTACTATACTTGCCACTGAGGCCCTCTCAGCCAGAGGTGATCCTGACAAGCCCTACACACTTGAAGAAATGCGGGTAAAGTTTATGGACTTAACAACCTCTCTACCTCGGAACAGTCACGAATCGCTCTATTCTCATATCATGAATATCGATACGGCCTCCCCCCGCAAACTGTGGAACAAGCTGCACCTTACTATTTAAAAACCCTAGACGATCATGTGGGTAAAAATTACACTATTGGCTCCGGCAAAAACTGTTTTTAATCGATATTGGCCCTTGCCTCACAGGCGATAGATGGCTGATTTCTGCGATCGTATGACCTGAGCAGGCAGACCTGAAGCAGTTCAGTGCGACAAGACAGGTTTAAGAAATATTGGGGGCTAAGAAATTTTAGAACCGTTAGGACAAATATGTACATGGAAATTGTCTTTGCAGGTACTCGTAATTATATAAGACAATAGCTAAATTGGTGCAGTGCAAAAATCTATACAAAGGGGTGATGAAATGAGTGTACTGGTAATTATCAAACGGGTATTTCGCATGGAGCATACTGAAAAGCTCGTACCGCTTCTCAAGGAATTACGCGCTAAATCAGAAACACAGCCGGGTTTTCTCTCACGAACAACCTATTCAAAATTAAGTGATCCAGCGGAATTTATTGTCATCAATGAATGGGAGACGGCAGATGACTGGATCAACTGGATGAATCAGAAGGAGGCTCGGGACATTCAGGGACAGATCGATTCTCTTATCGGGGAGAAAACCTTCTTCGAGATCTACAAGCCCGAGGAATTCTAAAGCCTTTTGTAATAGAGATATTCGTGATGGCAGTCTGGGCAACGAATTCGGGCTAACTCGTGATGAGGGTCTCCGCATTCCAAAAATTCCCTCACGATATGGGAGACTACCGGTCGATAGAATCCATATTTTCTGGAGAAAAATCACCTGAATCCGTGACGGCTTTGTATCGAATTACAAGTAACTATTTGTTGTTGTCATAAAAAATATCTTATGCATTGGGTGGCCGGCTTCACCCCGCCGCCCTTCGGGGCGCCCGATATCACTTCATCTGCTGTGTTGACAACTCGTTGATATACCCAAGTATTACCAACATTGTTGCCGCCTTGCATCTGTAGTGTTCTTGGACGCTCACGGATTCAGGGATCATAAGCATCCGATTTGAGTACCAGCCTGTGTCCCGCACCACCTGGGACATTCGTTCTGGAATATGGTGAGTAATCGCAGCGATAAAC
>JABDPQ010000424.1 GCA_013042695.1 Desulfobacterales bacterium
CAGAGAACATTTCTGAAAATGCCCGGATCGTCAGATTGCGTTGTGGAGGAAGAAAGTATATTCGGAAAGAACTACTATGGCCGCACCTGGAAGAATTCATTGACAACGGCATTAAATATATAAAAAACCAGGGGATTAAGCCGGATGTTATCCATGGACATTACGCTGATGCAGGTTATGTAGCCAAGGAGCTGGCGGCGGCCTTTGACGTGCCATTTGTTTTTACCGGCCACTCCTTAGGGAGAAATAAAAAGGCCAAATTGAGAGCAGACGGTCTGGCGCTCTCCAAGATTGAAAACCACTACAAAATTACTACGCGCATTCAAAAAGAAGAGAAAATAATAAAAACCGCCGCTTTAATTATTACCTCAACCCAGCAAGAAATAAACAAGCAATACGGTCTTTATAAGAACGCCACTTTTTCAAGGTTTAAGGTAATTCCGCCAGGTTTGGATTTGGACGCCTTTTATCCCCACTATGAGACTGAACTTGATCCAGATCTGTTAAGTGATGATGTAAAACAGACTCAATACACCCTGATGCATGAGCTGCACCGTTTTTGGGCAAAGCCTGAAAAACCATTTATTCTTACCTTATGCAGACCAGACCACCGAAAAAATATTTCCGGTTTAATCGAAGCCTATGGCAATGACAAGGAATTGCGCACGGTGGCTAATCTGGCAATTTTTGCAGGTATCAGAAGCACTATATCTGAGATGGAGGAAAATGAGCAAGCGGTGCTTACGGAGATGTTGCTTCATATGGACCAATACGATTTATATGGCAAATTAGCAATTCCCAAAAAACATGATTTTGCCACAGAAGTTCCTGAATTGTATCGTTTGTGTGCCAAGAGTCGTGGCATTTTCGTAAATCCGGCACTCGTTGAGCCATTTGGTATAACGCTCATTGAAGCATCAGCCTGCGGATTGCCCATAGTCGCAACAAATGAAGGAGGGCCGTGTGATATTGTGATGAATTGCGAAAATGGTATTCTTGTTGATGTTTCCAATTCCGTTGAAATTGCAGATGCGATGAAAAGTATTTTATTTGATGACGAAAAATGGATCAGTTTCTCTAATAAAGGTATCAATGGTGTCCGCAATCATTATTCATGGCAGACACATTGTGAGAGTTATTTGAAAGTAATGAATCATATACTGCCGGGTATGATGGATTTGAAAGATGGTCAAAGTGCGCCTTCCATTCAGAAAGAAGCAAAACCGTCATTTGGTCGGCGGCTGACAGAAGTGAAACGTTTGCTGATAACGGATATAGATAATACCCTCATCGGTGATGATGAGAGCATGAATACATTGTTCGAACTCTTTCAAGAGAAAAAGGATTTTATGGCCTGGGGGGTTGCCACCGGCAGAAGTCTTGAACTGACAATTGAGGCTATGACTGAATATAATTTTCCGATGCCGGATATTCTCATTTGTTCAGTTGGAACAGAAATGTATTATGGTCCTGATTTTCGCATGGATAAAGGATGGCAGCAAACTATTTCATATCAGTGGAAGGCTGAACAAATCAAAGAGAGTCTTGATCAATTGCCTTTTCTTGTATTCCAAGAAGCTGAAGGGCAGAGGAGTCACAAAATAAGTTATTACCTGGAAGAGAAAGAAGATCGATTGCAGCAGGTGTTATCACGTCTGCAGGAAGCGAAACTCCGTTGCCAGGTAATCTATTCCCATGGCCAATTTCTGGATGTATTACCCATACGGGCATCGAAAGGAAAAGCAATTGAATATTTAATGAATAAGTTCGATTTTTCACCTCGTGACGTCATGGTGGCCGGTGATTCCGGTAATGACGAGGATATGATCAATGGGCGAGCCAGAGGGCTCGTGGTTGGTAATCACAGTGATGAGCTCAACCACTTGAAAAATAAAAGAAATATAAACTTTAGCCATGAATGTTATGCGGCTGGGATTATTGATGGCTTGCGTCACTATGGTTTTGTCTGATTTGATGGAATACGGGTATTATCAGTGCTTCCACAGCAGATCAGCACGTTTTTTAAACTGCAGGTGGTAAAGCATTTCGAGATAACGCCCCGTTTCCTGTCGTTCTAAATTTGTGGCGAATTTCCAGAATCCATACATGCAGGTTAAGGTGAGCAGTCTTTTGGCATATTTGGTCCAGGTGTAACGCTCCTCAACGCGACGAATAGCACCATCAGAAATGATTTTCCAATAGTCTGGATTATGCTCACACCGGGTAAAAAACTGGTACAGTGCTTCCGCTGCCTCAGCCCCGTGATTCGGGTCGATATGGAATCCTGAAATAGTGTTCTCAATGATCTCAAGGGGCCCTCCATATCTTGTTGCAAATGTCGGCAGTCCTGTCGCCATAGCTTCAATGACGGTTAAGCCAAATGCCTCAAAGAAAGCAGGCTGCACGAATACTCCTCCCAGGTCTGCAATAAAACGGTAGAGTTCGCCGCTTACGGCTTTGTCAAGACGTGCGCCGATCCAACGAACGTGCCCTTCAAGATCATGTGTCTCGAATAACTCATTCATTCGATTGATTTGCTCCTGCTCCTCTGCATCTCTGGATAAACTCGGATGCAGCATACCTCCAACGATAATGAGATTTGTCTGCTGGCGCAGCCGATCATGATTTGCATACCATTCAACGAGTCCTGCGAGGTTTTTGATGTGGTCAAGACGAGCCATAGAAAAGATTACCGGTTTGTGCGGTTCAATCAGATTTCCTCTGCACATGTTCTGTTCTGTGCCAAATAGCAGATCGTTGATCTCACCATGAAGGTCTGTAAATCGTTGAGCCTGATCAGAAAAGGGGAAATAAATGCTTGCATCTGCACCAGGTGAGACAATATTGAATTTGGGATCAAAGATGTCAACACCATGCACGACACGCTGTAAATTAGGCATAGTAAATGATCGATAACTTTCATATTGACCGACGACATCATCAGAACCGGCTATCTCCTGGTAGGTTGAGGTGATGATAAAATCAGCTGAGTTCATGGCAATCAGATCAGCAGTGAACTGACAGGAAAAGTGATATTGCTCTTCCATATCCTGCCAATAAAGCCCTGAGAAAAGATACTTCGTTTTTTCAAGGGCATGGGCAATGGTACATTGAGTTACACCAAATTCTTTTGCGATCAGGTAGGCGGCGAGGTTGCCATCTGAATAATTACCAATCACCAGATCCGGGCGTCGGCCCAGTCGCAAGAGTATTTCCTCGGCAGCGTCGGCTGCAAACCTTTCAAGGTAGGGCCATACTTCAAATCGCGATATCCAGTGATCAACAATAGAATGGTCCTTTCTGTGGAATGGAAGACGTACAATCGTTGCATTTTCAGTTCCTTCGATCAGCTCTTCCGGTTGATTGCAGCTCGTTTCCCCCGCCTCTGGAATGAGTCTTGTCAAAACGAGAATTTTGGGGATAATCTCTAAGCCTTGTTTATATAGCTTTTTCTTCATTTCTTTCTCAAGTGCCCGGACTTGATCAAGAATATAGACCACCTGGCCACCCGTATCCGGCAGTCCCAGAACATTGGCCTGACCAAAATATCCATGCGGCGAGAGAATTGCCAGGTTGAAAATCATTGGAATCCGATCAAGAAATTTTTCCAGGATATCATGATCAGGGGCTTCAAGCAGGTCGGCCAATAGGCTCATCGTTTTCTTTATTCCCTCAATCGAACGTCCCCAGCCGGGCTCAAAGCCATAGGCGCCCAATACGGATGCGACGTCCTGCCATTCCAGATTTGGTTGTTGTTTGTTCAGAAAATCTATAGCACTGAAAAGTGCTCTGCGCAGTTCACGGGCATTTGAGATCGTTTGATTGATCATGAAGGTCTGATTCTGATATCCATGAACCTTAAGAAATGAAAAGAGAAGCTCCTCTCCATTGTATAAGTCGTGAGCAAGGCGGCTGGAAAAACGTCGGTTGAGAAATTCAACGCCATTGCCAATAGATCGGGTTTGGTTCATTTTCGGAAATTCTCGCTCAAAAGGAGCAAGATCTATCTCAAGAACATTTCCAGGTGAGGCATCAAGAATGAGGTTTTCTTTGAAGGCGTGAAAAGCTGCCGCAGGGATTCTTTCAAGCAGTTGCAAACTGTATGAATATCGATAATGCACCAACTGGGCTACGCCCGGCCTAATGACGATAAACAAGTGGTCATTCGATAGAGCAGCTTCCTGTCCTTTTTCGATTGCCTCAGAGATCACCGTATCCAAAAGGTTCGTGTCATATTTTTCACAGAATTTTTTAAATTCATCCCAGAGATCGCTGCCAAGCATTAACGTTCTTTGACTTAAACTAAAATGGTCAAACAACTGGTGCATTACGTCTGGATGATTTTTGGCATATGTTTCAAATTTAGAAATATCCATAAGATCGCTTCATGTAATACATTTAATGGTTAAGAAAAAAATGATTTCTTTTATGCAAAAGAACATCGCTTCTTATTACTGCATATCATAAATGGAGTCATAGTGTAACGTTATTTCTGAGAATTCGTATCACTTATGCCTTCGTGACTCACTTGGTTACAAGCATGGGCTGCGGCAGATCGGAGAGATTATTTGCGAATCTGCTCTGCTTAGCACAATATCAGTTCTTGGGATATTTCCTCAAGGATGTTAGAAGACTGTATCTTCATAAATGAACCTTGTTTGTCCTAGCAAATACAGCGAGAAGATAAGCGGTTGTTAGAGGAATAGGCGGACTTTACAAAAATTCGACTGAGCTTAAGGAGTCTTTTAAAATACGACTGAGATAACGAAATGCAAATATTTACTTATGAAAGACTCAGAACATTTCTTGAACAAATTTTCCTCAAACTCGGGTGCTCTGATCTACACGCAGTAAAAGCAACTGATGTTTTATTGAAAGCCGATCTGAGAGGAATCGATTCACATGGTATTGCCAGGATGAGTTCCTATGTCAGGCTTTGGGAGATTGGCCGAATCAACTCTACACCTGATATTCACATTGTTCACGAAACTCCGAGCACCGGTGTTATTGATGGGGATTCAGGTTTGGGGCTGGTCATTGCGCCTGAAGCGATGGCTCTTGCCATCCAAAAAGCTGATCAAGTTGGGACTGGTTGGGTTGCCGTGAGGAATTCAAATCATTACGGTATAGCTGGCTATCATGCGATGCAGGCACTGGAACACGATATGATCGGCATGACCATGACCAATGCAAGTCCAATGGTTGCACCGACTTTCTCCCGGGAACGAATGCTGGGGACCAATCCCATCGCCGTTGCCTTTCCTGCTGGGCAAGAGCCGCCATTTGTTGCCGATTTCGCCTCTACAACCGCTTCATATGGGAAGGTGGAGATTCTTCAACGTAAAAAAGCCCCTGTGCCTCTTGGCTGGATCCAGGACAGCCAAGGTGAACCGAGTCAAGATAGTAACGGCATAACAGAAGGGGGGGCAATGCTTCCCTTGGGCAGCGATAGAGAGCATGGCAGCCACAAAGGATATTGCCTCGGTGCCATGGTGGATATATTCTCAGCCGTGCTTTCCGGTGCTAATTATGGACCTTGGGTGCCGCCCTATGTTTCTTTTTTGAAAACCACCAATGAATCGGTCGGTAATGGTATTGGACATTTTTTCGGTGCTTTCAGAATTGATGCCTTTCGTCCGGCTGACGAGTTCAAGGATCATATGGACAGATGGATTCAGCGTTTCCGAAAAGCTCATCCTACCAAGGAGTATCCAGAGGTCCTGATTCCTGGGGATCCGGAGCGTGAAAACGAAACGCTCCGTATGGCAGAGGGAATTCCTGTGGTAGATCCCGTGGTAAAGGATTTGCAAAGACTGGCAAAAAAATTCAGTATCGCTTTTTGATGGCAGAAGAAGCAAATCACTTGTCGAATCTTTTTTCGTTATCTCATAAAAAATTTCTGGTATTGGGTTTTATGGACTTTGATCTGGTTTTATGCGAGTTGGCTTCAGCTGAAGACTTCTTGAACCCTGCCGTTATGAAACTTCATTTCAAAAGGACCTTCAAGGATTGTCACATTGGCTTTTGAGGCCATCTCATCTCGCAGGGACTCAGAGATAAGCATTTCGCCTAAATGCAGGGTATCGCGTATTCTGACAAATCGAACAGTATTAAAATCAAGGACATTACTTGTCAAAATACTGGCCCTGATGACGTCATAATCAGTCTCCAATACCATTGGCAGCCTGGCTACGCTCGTTACAGTGGCTGTAAGAGAGTTTACATAGGTTGTTTCAAAATCAATTTCATCATATAAACGACGGGTACAGATGTCAGCAAGTCCTATGCCAATCACATTTCCATGAGATTTCTCGGTAACAGAGAGTACCGCTAATTTGCCAACAGTTGGCCCTCCTGCTGCGTAAGGAGTTGCATACCGACCGGTAATATTGGGATCCATGCCGTCGCCGGAAATTTCTTTGCCCATTCGGTCAACGACAAGCACATCTATATCCTTGATGCCGATCGAAGGCATATTGTTTTTGGCAATTTTCAGGAGTTCCGGTTCTCTTACCAGTATCTGCTTTCCCTCTATTACCTCAATGATCGAGACATTTTCGCAGGAATCCTCAATCACAGCAACACCAAACAGTATTGAACATTTTTCCAGTTTCATTTTGGTGCTGGCAATAATGGTTTCTTCCATCTGGCCAAAACCGAGCTGATGACAGGTTTTTGCACCGATATGGTTGCCAAGGCCAATGGCCAGCATTTTAACCAGGCCGCTCTCATATGTTCCATGAAAGGCCGTATGTGTTTTAATTCGGTTGATGACAACAATACCATCTGCCTGTGAGGCAACCTTATCCATGTAAACCGGCAGTCCATTTTCAAGGGTGCCAATTTCAATGACATCAACACTTGCTCGCACCGGACAGCCTATGGATTCTTCTGTTATCCCCAGTTCGGCAAGTAGTTCTTGCTGGCCTTCTGCAGAGGCGCGACCATGGCTTGCCATTGCCGAAACAATGTAGGGGGCAAACTCAAGTTGCCTAAGAGCTGCAACTACAGACGCGGTTATTCTGCTAATATTGGCAACGCCTCTGCTGCCAACAGCTACGGCTATTCGGGCTTCCGGTTTCAACGCTTTCAAACAGGCAAGGGACTCTATTTGCTTGTGGCATGATTCTTCGATGTTAGTGAGCCGGTTTGACGGAAATTTCTGTTTAATCTTATATACTGGAGGAATCTTAATCTCTTTAAGATAAGATGTTACAGCTTTCATGATGGTATTCTCCTCGTATCTATTTTACAGAACGTTGCATGCTGCTAACCAATTTCATGCCTATTTGCAACTTAATCAGGCTATGCTGACAAATTCTTTGATGAAGTCTTGATTAACTTCAATCCCAAGTCCTGCTTCCTGAGGTATTGAGACAAAGCCCCTGTTTTTTTTAACTTGATCCAGAATGCCAAGAGATGTGGATAAAAGGTCTTCACGGAATTTATTCGGTGTGGTGTCATATTCCAGCATCGGTTGAACAGGATGCGCACCGCCGGGCAGATCGGGAAGGGCTGCTAAAAGGTGAAGGTTTGTGGCAACAGCAACGGCCGAACCCCAGACATGGTTTACCACTGGCACGAAATAAGCGTGGGCCAGGGCCAGCACTTTTTGATATTCAGTGATCCCTCCCAGCCCGCAAACCTCAGGCTGCAGAACATCTACACACCTTCTTTCGATGAGATCCCTGAATCCCCAGCGTGTAAATTCACCTTCTCCACCGGCGATATTCATATCAAGCGCCTGGCAGAGGTCTCGGTATCCCTGGAGATCTTCTGATGGCACCGGCTCTTCAAACCAATAGACGCCAAGTTTCTCGAGTTCTCTTCCCAGCGGTATTGCTTCTCTTGCAGTATAGGCGTGGTTGGCATCAACCATCAGCTTGATGTCAGGCCCGATTGATTGGCGTACAGTTTTTACCAGCTCAATGTCTTTTTCAGGGCTTATGCCTATTTTCATTTTCACCGCCTGAAAGCCATGTTCAACGATAGAAGCGCTCTCTAGTGCGAACCTGTCGAGCAGATCGGGCACTCGCTGAAGCATCATGCCATAGCCATAAACCGGAATTGTTTGCCTGAAGGCCCCACCGAGGAGCTGGTATACCGGCAGGTCAAGAGCCTTTCCGGCAATATCCCACAAGGCGATGTCAACGCCTGAAAGCGATTGTATCGGCATACCTTTCTGGCCGTGATCCCGGAGGATATTATAGATGTTGTGCCAGAGCACCTCTCGATCAAAAGGGTTCAGCCCCATGATCATTGGCTGAATAACTTTTTCAACGATTGTTTTGTTGGCAAAGGCGATATTGCCTCCGCCGAAACATTCTCCCCAGCCGGTAATACCTTCATCTGTAGTCACTTCGACGATATGGGCTGTTCGCATAGTATAATATTGCTGTGAGTAGCCCAGTTCTTCTTCAAGCGGATATTGGAGTATGTGACTTTTTACGCCCGTTATCTTCATTGGGGATCATTCCTTAAGTTTTAGCGCCTGAATGTTGCACGTAACCACCTTTGAGGACGTAAGCCGCTGCTTATGGCGAGATATATCAAGTGATAACATTCGTGGACGGGGCTTTGTCGTTGATGAGATTATGTTCTCTCACTGAGCTCAATTCTCACCTTATCCGGGCCTTGAACGTAGGCAATTTTGAGTCCGGGGCGGACCTGCAGGGGTTCAACAATAAATTTTACTCCTTTGGCTTTGAGTTCCTCTGCTGCTGCATCCATATCCTCTACTGCAAAGCCAAAATGATCGAGCCCTTCCCGTGTCTGGATTATTGCCGGCATTGGTTCTTCGTCAGGCATCTGCTCTATCAGGATAATGTTAAAGCCATTGATATCAATATAGTAAACCTGTTTCCCCTTGAAGTTGCCATTAAAGGTGACTTTACCACCAAATACGTTGCAGTACCAATCCCTGGTGTCATCAATTTTCGGGCTTATCAGGTGCAGGTGATCGACGCGGTAGATTTGCATGATCAATTCTCCTTATGGACGAACGGGTAGTCTATTTTCAAGTGGTCTTTTCTCGGTGGAAACCACTCAAAAAGATAGCTCTATTCTTATTGTTGTATCGAATAGTTAAGCACCATAATACAATTTTGCTCTGATTCCTATCATATTTATGTATCTCGATCGATCAGCGAAAGAAAGATGAACAGGTATGTTCTTTCACCAATGAGCAGTCTCTTTCATAGTTTGTTATTCTATTTTCTGCCTCGCCTTAGGCGCTAATACTCTTGCCATGAGTAATTGTTTTATGGTAATCACTTGACCTAAGATCCTCTAAAAAACCGATTTAAGTCCATAATTTATATTGTAGATCGATTACGGTGAAGATGATCATGCCGAGAAGAACTTCCGTAATAGTCGGCAAACTTGCTGTGTGAAATACTTCAGGAGACCATAAACGTGGAACGGGATAAAAAGGGAATGCGGCTCAACCTCACCAGCTATGGCGATGCAGATTTTTCACTCTATCTGCGTAAAGCCTTCATAAAGGCCTTGGGATATACCGAAGACTCCCTGGGACGCACGGTAATTGGCATTGCCAACACCTTCAGCGGCTATAATCCCTGCCATGCCAATGTCCCGGATATCATCGATGCGGTAAAACGAGGCGTGATGCTTGCCGGCGGCTTGCCAATCGAGTTTCCAACCATCTCGCTGCACGAGTCGTTTGCTTATCCGACAAGCATGTTTCTGCGCAATTTGATGTCAATGGACACTGAGGAAATGATGCGTGCCCAGCCAATGGATGCTGTCGTTTTGGTCGGCGGCTGCGACAAGACCGTTCCAGCACAATTGATGGCGGCGGCAAGTGTTAATCTTCCTACTGTCTCTGTGGTTACAGGTCCGATGCTTTCCGGTACCTATCGAGGAGAACGCGTCGGTGCCTGCACCGATTGCAGGCGCTTTTGGGCCAGCTACAGGGCAGGGGAGATTAAGCAGGACGAGATCGAAGAAGTTACCAACAATCTCGTGCCGAGTGGTGGCACCTGCGGTGTCATGGGCACTGCCAGCACAATCGCCTGCATGACTGAGGCTATGGGGATGATGCTGCCGGGTGGTGCGACGATTCCTGCTGTTATGGC
>JABDPQ010000060.1 GCA_013042695.1 Desulfobacterales bacterium
CCTGATATGTCAATGAATAAGTCCTTTTCTCATTTTCCTGGCACTATCATGCTAATCTTTATTTGCGGTTTACAGATACCTTGATGAACAGCCTGTCAAGGGGGTTAAAATATCCTGGATAACAATCGAGTAGGACACCCGAGGATAAGATAAACGGAACTGAGGTTTATAAGAACAAGACCAACCCCGGCGAAAATTTAGCACTTTGAATTCCACTGTGACAATATCGATTCAATGATAAGTATAAATATTAAGTTGTTCGCCTTGGCAACCAAAGATCAGAGAGCAAGCGTACAGTTGCCGAGAATATCAAGATATGCTCTAATACCTCCCCCAGTTCTTCTTGGCTTTCACTTTTTTGTGGATGTATTCACATAAATAGAACCAATATCTCCTAGGTAAAAAGTCATGGTTCCACCTGATGATCGTGTAAGCGAACATCTGCCGATTAGCGCAGGGTTAATTATGATTTTACTCTGCTTTTTCTGGGGCGCACAATCTGTAAGTATCAAAATCAGCAACCAGGGTGTGCCTCCCCTCATGGCTGCTACCTTTCGTTCGGTTGTTGCCGGAACGTTGGTCTGGATTTATGCCCGAATAAAAAAGAAGGATGTCACCTTTCCCAAAGGGCAAGCTCATCACGCAATGATAATAGGGCTATTATTTGGTCTGGAATTTCTTTTTCTATATTGGAGCCTGGTATAAACACCAGTATCACGTTCACTAATCTTTATGTACACTCATCCTTTTTGGGTCGCATTGGGGGCACACTTCTTTTTAAATAACGACCGCCTCAATACAAGCAAGATTTTTGGTTTGCTATTGGCTTTTTGTGGCGTAGTAGCAGTTTTCCAGGCACGTTCAGAAGCACTTCACCCTCTACATTTGGTCGGAGATTTCATGGCCATTTTAGCTGCTATTTTTTGGGCAGCCACCACGCTATACGTAAAGCACATTGTTGGGAAGGTGAAATTGGATTACGTCCAGACGTTGTTTGCACAGCTCTTTAATTCTATTCCCGTATTAGCTGTGGGATCTGTGTTATTCGAATTGCCTGCCAAGTTAGATTTAACTCCATTAGTCATGGCTTCACTTTTTTACCAAAGCGTAATTGTGGCTTTTGTAACATATTTAGTTTGGTTCTGGTTGATTGGCAGACACGTAGTAAGTCGACTAGCTGCTTTTACTTCTATGGCTCCAATATTCGGTGTCATCTTAGGGGGAGTATTGTTAAAAGAACCATTGACTTTCTTTGTTTGGTTAGGGCTGGTTTGCGTAGCTGGAGGAGTTTATATGGTAAATAAATCGCCTTAAGCCTTAAGCGATAGTGTTGCGCTCTTCAAGACTTGTCAGCTTGAGTCTCGGTTCCTATAATTTCTATATATTCTGGCTGAGTTGCCTAAAGCAGTGAAGGAGCAACAATCGATATTTCTCTGAGCAGGTAGCATATGGTCCTTTAATTATGTGTTCGGCAGATTTGTCGTGAAAGGGGTTAATGGGTCTGGGTTATTGTTGGGGTGCACCAAGTAATTCAGAGATTTTACGAGTAGCCTCTAGAAGATTTTGTACTATTTCATCCTCACGATCCTTGGTAAAGCGTTGCACAGGTCCGACAATTGCGAGTGTCGATTCAACCTTGCTCTCATAATTGAAAATAGGGGCGGCTATGGCTGCAACTTCAAGCTCCCGTTCCCCCCTGTTGATCGCATAACCGCGTTGTTTGATAGCCGAAAGCTCTGCTGCTAATTTCTTTGGATTGGTTATTGTCTCGGAAGTGAATTTTTCAAGCTTGGGAAGGCTGAGAATTTTATCAGATAGTTCTTCCGGTCCGTAGGTCATGAGAATTCTTCCAGCGGCTGAGGCATGTAAATCCATATTGTCTCCTTCCATAATAGAGAAAACAAGACGTGAAGAACCGTATTCTCTTGCCAGGCAGAAGGAAGTTTCTCCATCAAGCTGAAAAAGTGCAACAGATTCACCGGTAACAACTGCCAGCTGCTTCATGATAGACCGAGAGATTGTTACCAGTGTATTGGTATTTTCATAAATCTTTCCTAGCGTCATCAGTTTTGGACCCAGCCGGTAACTAGACGAAGGCATCCGGGTGAGAAAGCCCAGGGCAACAAGAGTGCCGCACAATCTATGAATACGACTCTTGTATAGTCGGGACTTCTCACTCAACTCACGCAGTGAGAGCTCGGGTTCTCTGATAGTGAAAAAATCTAATATGCGCAGGGCGGTAGCAAGACTGTCAACAATGGGTACTGATGCTTTATTTTTCTGTTTATCTTTTTTTTTCGCACTTGCAGGTGTCATGAGCATTTCTCTTGTAGGGTTTGAGAGCTAGCCTGGGGCAATACAGAAAACTGAGTTGTTATCTTAATGTATTCTTCACACTTCAATCTGGAGTGTTACAGGCTGATCAATGGGTTTTAAACGTTACAATACGACAATCTTTTTTTTCTTGAAGGGTAATCAGAAACGAAAGTGTCGTCAATTATATCCCAGGCTCATGTTTATTTTCGTTTTCGCAGAATGATCCAACACTGTGCTTTCATCAACCACCGGGTTAACATGCATGCTTGGTAATTTTATTTCCCCTTCAGGGGTGTTTGAATTCTTCCTGTAGGGACGCCATTCTGGCTAAAAGGATAAACTGGGTGTTCCCAGAAAGCAACCTAAATTGACGATTCACCTGAATTCAGGCAATGGTGTCATGATACAACCAGAACGATAAAAGATTTGAGCCACTTGCAAAACGCCCTTTTCATTCAACCTCTGCGTTATGCTTAAATTTTTGTCCTCGGAATATCAATTATATGTCTGTGGTAAAAATTTTTCGCATGCCTTAACTTTGAACGAAAATCATCATTTTGCAAAAGGCTTATTTGAGTGAGATTCTTTTAGTGACTGCCGGGCTTTCTAATGAAACGAAAAAGAAGACTGACAACTGTATCTGTAACGCGTTTGTCCAGAAAACAAAAGATTGCAAAGGACGTTGACAATAAACACCCACCATTGTATCCTTCTTGACGTAACAGTATTCCTCTCAGCAGTATATTCTTTTGGCCGCGAGTACAATTTGAGGGACACGTAAGTAATAAGCCGAGGGATCCGGGAAAATCAACGAGAGACGAGGAATGAGCCAAGACAGTGTAGCCAAACAAGACAAGCAAAAACAAGCGCCCCTGCTCCTTGAAGACGAGGCATTGCGAGACGGTCTTCAGATAGAGTCACAGATTTTCACCATTAACCAGAAGATCGAATTTTTCAATATGCTGAAAAAGGCAGGTGTAAAAAGAATACAGGTAGGATCATTTGTGCACCCGAAGATTGTGCCACAAATGGCAGACAGCGATGAATTGATCAAGGTCCTGGGCAGTCAGGCGGATACGGTAATTTCAGCCTTGATTTTGAACAGTAAGGGATTGGAGCGAGCAATGGCCTGTGCAGTTCCCCATGTAAGCATGTCGGTGTCGATCAGCGATACCCATAGTCGGAAAAATGCTCGCCGGCCAGCCACTGAGGCTCTAATCTCGATGGTTGAGCTCATTAAAAGTGCCAGGAGCCAGGGACTCGAGGTCCGAGCAGGTTTACAAAGTGCCTTCGGCTGTGTTTACGAAGGAACCATCTCTGAGAGCGCGGTGCTGGCAGCAGCGGAAAAAATGACCCTGGCCGGAGTCAATGAAATCAACCTTGCCGATTCATCCGGGATGGCAAATCCATACTCCATCAAATCTCTGGTCAAGCAGGTGACTCAAGAATTTCCAGAGGTTCGTATTTCTTTGCATCTCCACGATACAAGAGGATTGGGGTTGGCCAATATGTTCAGTGGTTATGAGGCCGGTGTTCGAGTGTTTGACGTATGCACCGGTGGATTGGGTGGCTGCCCGTTCATTAAGGGTGCGGCAGGTAATGTGCCCACAGAAGACGCGGTAAACATGTTTGAGTCCATGGGGATCGATACCGGTATTGAGCCCAATACAATAATAGAAGCCGTGGCATTTCTAGAGAAAATTCTGAACCGTCACCTTCCTGGACGAATGAAACGTGTGCTAAGCTTTGAACAATCTTGTGATACGCAGTGAAATAACGTAGATTATGCCGGATCAACAGTACGTCGAAAAAAATCGAATTACATAAAAACGGAACCTCATACCGGGAAAGAGCGCATCATGAGACAACAGAGTGAATTGCAGGTAACGGTAAGAGGCGCAGTGATTGGAGGTCCGAGACCTCTGATATGTTTGCCGTTGGTAGGTTACACAAGGGCAAAAGTTCTCCAGGAAGCCGAAGAGTTGGCTGCACTTGAGCCTGATCTGCTGGAGTGGCGTATTGATGCCTACGATAAGGCAGAATTCAAAGAGGATTGTTTATCTGTTTTAAAAGCGTTGCGTAAAATCATTAATGATATCCCTCTGATATTCACCTGTCGAATTGCCGAGGAAGGAGGCTTCAAAAAGATTTCTCGGGAAAAGCGCTTGGATTTGATTATTGCGGTGATGGAATCGGGCGATGTCGACCTTGTCGACACAGAGCTCAGCAATGATACTGCTTTTATTGCAAGCGTTAGGGAGCAGGCTAAGTTAAGTGGTGTTAAAATAATTCTCTCCTATCACAACTTTACAGAAACACCCAGCGAGCCATTTATCTATGCAAAACTGGTGGAGGCTCAGACAGCGGGGGCTGATATCTCTAAAGTAGCAGTCATGCCAAAAGATCACGGAGACGTGTTGACTCTTCTAAGTGCTACGAACAAGGCGAGAAATGAAATAGTCAAAGGCCCCATGGTGACGATGTCTATGGGACCGGAAGGCGCTGTGAGCAGATTGGCTGGCGGTCTATTTGGTTCCGATATTACCTTTGCCATTGGTATGCAGTCTTCGGCACCTGGTCAAATACCAATAACGGAGCTGAAAAGCGGTATGGCTTCGTTCTACAACACCTAATCAGGGAAAATGTAAGTCTCTGGATAAACTATCAGCAACGGTTAAAAAAAAAATCAAAAGTTACTATTTCGACGCCATCAGGGAGTGAACCACTTCCGACATTTCCTCAACGAGAGGTTCGACCCCGGTAAATAATTTAAAAGCTGCAGCACCTTGGTAAATAAGCATTCCAAGTCCGGGGACAATAGTACATCCCTTGTCTTTAGCCGTTTTGAGGAGTTTAGTCATTAACGGGTTGTAGACGATATCGGCAACGATTACATCTGGTGTCAGCAGTGATTCGTCAATCGGTAATACATCCTCATCTGGATGCATGCCAAGGCTTGTGCTGTTTGTGAGTATATCGCAGGTCTGTATTGCTTTTCTCTGGTTTTCCATCGATTCCACGACTACAGCGCAGACGCGTATATTTCTATTGATTTCATCGGCAAGTTTTTCCGCTTTTGCCGTTGTACGGTTGTGAATGTAGATTTTTTCTGCATGGTGAAACGCCAATGTCATTGCGATGGCTCGTGCGGCACCTCCGCTACCAAGAAGAAACACTCGTTTTCCCTTGACCTTTGTCTGTGCCGTTTCTTCAAGTGAAAGAATAAAACCTTCGCCGTCGGTATTGTATCCCTTTGTTTTCCCATCCTTGACACAAATGGTATTTACTGCCCCGATTGTGGCTGCCAGAGAATCTAGTTCGTCCAAGTATTGAATAATATTTATTTTATGAGGAATAGTGACATTAAATCCGGCAACATTCATTTCAGAGAGACCCGAAAACACCTTCTTCAGATTTTTAGAAGTTACCTCCACCGGCATATAGCAATAATCCATCCTGAGTTTCTCGAAAACACGATTGTGCATAGGGGGGGAAACGGAGTGACCCAATGGATTTCCGAGAAGTATCACCAGTTTTGTCGTAACACGAGGATATTGTATCATTTTGTTTGATTAACTCAGTATGCAGGTAGTGCTGCAGAATGCGCGGGAAAGTCTTTGACCATTTTTTTAGTTAAGACTATTTTTTTGTCAGTCTTAACCATGTAAAGTACCATGTACTGATCCTACCAGCAACCAGCCGTCATGTTTGATAAAGAAAATCTTTTGCTAGAAAATTGCTATGATAAAACACGCTAAAATCTACGATTCCCTGCACATGGGCCGCTCTTCAATTGATCTTTATGCCAACGACATTGGCTCACCCTTTGAAGAGATACAAAGTTTTGCCGCATATGTTGGAGGATCGCCGACTAACATCAGCGTCGGTGCTCGGCGATTAGGTTTAAAGACTGCCCTGCTTACAGGTTTTGGGGAAGATCCTGTTGGAGATTTCATTTTACATTTTTTAAACAAAGAGGGCGTGGAAACTCGTTTTTGCCCGCGCAAACCTGGCTATCGAACCAGCGCTGTGGCCCTGGGAATTGAGCCTCCGGACAAGTTCCCACTGATTTACTACCGCGACAATTGTGCTGACATTGAACTTTCTATTGACGATGTTCTTGCCGTCCCCGTTGCCAAGAGCAAGATTCTGCAGTTTGCAGGCACTAATCTGTACAAGGATCCTTGTCGAAGCGCCACGATTTTTGCGGCGGAGCTGGCTCAGAAAGCCAAAACAGAAGTGGTATTTGACATCGACTTTCGCCCAGACCAGTGGCACGATCCTCGGGCTTTTGGGGTAACTGTGCGTTCAGTATTGCCTCAGGTTGATATCGTCATCGGCACTGATGATGAAATTAACGCAGCCATGTTGGTTGATATTGGCCAGATCAGTTTGACGCATTCGCAGATCTCTGATACCAGGGTAACAGGTGATATTGATATGGCCATAAAAGCACTCCTTGCTTGTGGCCCAAAAGCCTTGTTGCAAAAACGCGGTGAGGATGGAGTACGCCTTCATCTGAAACAAGATGATGGCTCCATTGAACAGATGGATGTGCCCGGCTACCCGGTAGAAATTTGTAACATTCTGGGCGCCGGCGATGCTTTCGGTGGTGGATTTCTCTATGGATACGTCAATAACTGGGGGTGGTACAAGTCCGCTCGGCTCGGAAACGCCTGCGGGGCCATCGTGGTTACCAAACATGGCTGCGCCAATTTTATGCCGACCATGCCCGAAGTGCTCGAATTTGTAGAGGGGTATGGCGGCTTCTAACAATATTGTTTGTTAGAATATCTTATACGTCGCCTCCTCAACTACCCAAGCTATTACTTTTACATCTTATAACACTAACTTTGGTTGAAAAGATATCCATCGGCAGGCATGAGTTTGGGAGCTCAAGAAACATGTTTAGCTTCCTGATATGGTGTTGTTTCGGGTGAGCCGCCTCACAATGCCTTAGTGAGAATTGCCGCCAGTTGACCGGCTATTTCCTCGGGGGAGCCATCCAGGAACTGTCGCCGGCGCTGGCGGGTGGGCGCCTCAGCCAGGCGGGAGACGTTCGTCGGCGAGCCGGTAAGACCGATGTAATCCGGATCGGCGTCCAAATCACTGGCGTTCCATAAGGTGAGAGTCCCCTCACTCTCAAAAGCCCATGGCTTGCGCTGGAAGTCCATAAAGCGCGGCTCGTTGCAGGCCGTTTTGACGGAGACCACGCAGGGCAGCGGTACCTCCAGGATTTCATATCCCCCTTTTACCTCGCGCCTGCCAGTACTGGTCCCCAGTTCCATATCTACGTCAACCTGGGTGAGCAGGGTGAGCTGTCCGATATCCAGCCATTCGGCCAGCCCGGCAGGAACCTGCCCGGTGGCACCATCGGCGGATTCCTCTCCACAGAAGATCATGTCGGCTCCACCCATTCTACGAATGCCCTGGGCAAGGGTGTAAGTTGTAGCCAGAGTGTCAGCACCACCTAACTCTCGGTCGCTGAGTAGGTAAATGTGATCGGCACCCATGGCTAATCCAACCCGCAGGAAGGGTTCGAAGGATGGTGGCCCCATAGAGAGGATGTCCACACGTCCACCGTGACGATTTTTCAGGTCGATGGCCATTTCAAGGGCGTTCATGTCAGGTGAGTTGATCTCAGAGCGCACATCCTCGCGGACGAGCAGCATGGTCTCCGTGTCGACGCGAATTTCTTCTGACTTAGGAACCACTTTGACGCAGACAACGGTGTGCAATTCAGGCATATACTACCTCTGGCACTTCACGAAGCGCCTCGATCAGTTTAGGGATAATCTGATGCACGTCGCCGACGATACAGTAATCGGAGAATTCGAAAATGGGCGCTTCAGAGTCAGAGTTTATGGCGATGACCAAGTCGGCCTTTTCGACGCCTACGATGAAGTGGAAAGCACCGCTGATACCGCAGCAGATGGCAACTTTGGGACTGCAGACGACACCCGTCTGCCCGATCTGACGCTCACGCTCGATGTGCCCCTCGTCCACCGAGGGCCGGGTCGCGCCAACATCGCCGCCCAACAGATCAGCCAACTCTGTCAACATATTGAAGTCACCTTCTACCCCTCGTCCGCCGGCCACCAATACGGGTGTACGGGTCAGGTCTACTCCTTGACCCATCACACGTTCAGTAACGCAAGTGTGAATGTCATCCACGGCCAGTTCTACAGGGATGATGATCACATCTCCGATATTTTTGTGGTCTGGTTCACCCAGAGTAAAAACACCTGGACGAACGGTCGCCATTTGGGGCCGGTGGGTTTGCATCTCGATCAAGGCCAGCACACCTCCTCCAAAACCACTGACTTCGCTAACCAGCACACCATTCTCTGGATTGATTTGCAAGCCGGTACAATCGGCGTTTAATCCCGTACGTTGACGTACAGCCATCCGGCCGGCCAGGTCGCGACCGTTGGGAGTCGCTCCGAGCAGAAACACGCTGGGCACCCCCTCCATAAGTGCCTGTTCCACCACCCGGGCATAGGCATCAATTGTGAAATACTCAAGAAGGGGGTGTTCGGCCATATAGACCTGGTCAGCGCCATAAGCGAAGGCTTCATGGGCCAAGTGTACAACTTGGTGGCCTAAAAGAAGACCGGCGAGTGACCAACCTACCCTGTTTGCTAACTGGCGGCCCTTGGTGAGCATCTCCAGCGAGACCCCCTCTAAGGAGCCTTGATCACTCTCCAGATAGACCCAAATGGTCTTTTTTTCTTCATTAATACTGTAAATTGAGGCGACCATGGAATTTCTCTCGTTTCATTTATTTTTTAGCGCCAGAGTAGCAATTTCGGCCACATCCAATACCTGCAGTGACGTGCCTTTTTTCATCTTGGCGCTGTCTTCCATACACACGGCGCAGAAGGGGCAGGCGGTCACCAGATAACCAGCCCGTGTTTGTGCGGCCTGTTCTACGCGCAGGTCGGAGAAGCGCTCGCCAGCTGGCGTCTCCAGCCACATACGACCACCACCGCCACCACAGCATAAGGCCTCCAGCCCGTGATTCTCCATCTCCACCAATTCCACCCCGGGGATGGTAGCCAGAATTTTTCGCGGTGCCTGATACTCGCCGTTGTGCCTGCCGAGATAGCAAGGATCCTGGAAGGTCACTTGGGCATCAAAATGCCCGTCAAATACAAGCCGGCCATCTTCGATGAGTCCCTGTAGATATCTCGTGTAATGGTGGGGTCTTATGTTATTGCTCCCGGTAGAAGCTGGATAATGGTTTTTGAAGACATCGTAGCAATGCGGTGATATGGTTACCAAATCGGTGACACCTCTTTCCTGGAAAAGCTTGGAAGTATATTGGGCAATTTCCAGGAAGTAGGGTTTGTGCCCCACGCTGAGCACGGCTTCTCCACAGCAGGGTTCGTCTTCACCCAGGTAGCCGAAACGGACACCGGCCGACTGAAGTAATACAACGAGGGCACGGGCGATACTCTGTGCTCGCCGGTCGTATGATGCTGTACACCCTGAATAAAGCAGGATCTCGTGTTCCTGGGGATTAAATGCAGGAATGTCCAGCCCTTTGGCCCAACCAGAGCGTTGCGAGGGGGGCTGCGTCCAGGGGTTGTTGTTCCAGTAGACCGACCACAGCAGCGAAGACAGCCCCACCAAGGTTGTACGTTGTTCCCAGGCAATCGTGCGCAGTCCGCGGAAAACGTCAGAGATATTCACACCGCGGGGACAATAGGCTTCGCACTGTGCGCAGGTCGTGCACAACCACAGGCTCTCATTGCCGTCTTGAAAACCGAGTTGTGCCTGACGCATGAACTTTCGCACCGAGAGCGGTTCCTGTTTGATTTCACCCCAAGGACAGGTGGCAGTACAAACCCCACACTGATAACACACCGTAGCAGCACCGCTGGTTAACTCAATCAACCGTTCCCAAAGTTCATCGTCAATGAAGACAGCTTCATGCCCAGGCATGGTTATTCTCCCTAACTATTCGCATATCTCTTCGGCTCGTTGACCTTCAGCATGTTTGCGGACAATGGCATCCATTTCGGCAATCTTTTCGGCGAATTCTTTGCCTTCTGCGGCGGAAACCCAGCTTAGCTGCAACCGTTCGGAGGTGATACCTTTCTGTTTGTATTTTTTCTGCCAACGTTTAAAGCGCTTCCAGGTGTGCTCATTGGCGTAGTTGTAGTGGCAGTCTGAGCCAGTTTCTGTTAAGCGGCAGCCGGTGATCAAAACCGCCCCGGCGCCTTTATTAAAAGCCCGAGCTACGAAATCCTCTTCAATTCTTGCTGAGCACATGGTGCGGATGATGCGCGCCGAAGCTGGGTACTGTCGTTTTTCAATACCGGCCAGGTCGGCCCCTGCGTAAGAGCACCAATTGCAGGTGAAAACAAGGCATTTCTCTGCCGGTTGTTCCGCCAGGGCGGCGTCCACCTGGGCCACAATCTGTTCTTTGGTGAAATATGGCATTTCGATGGCGTCGAATTTGCATTCGGCAGCGCAAGTACCGCAGCCCATGCAAGCTGCTTCAATGATTCTGACGTTCGCTACTTGACCTGGAGGGCCGATTTGTTCAATGGCACTGAAAGGACAAATCCGTACACAGCGAACACAGCCTTTACATAATTCGGGGATCAGCTTTGCCGTGAGTGGTTCCTTCTCGATCTCTCCCCTCGAGAGCAGCGCACCCACTTTGCCGGCAGTTGCCAAGGCACCGGCCATAGATTCGCGCACGTCCTTGGCACCCTGTGTGGTGCCGGCCAGGAAGACGCCTTGCACGGCTGTTTGAACGGGGCCTAACTTCGGGTGCAGTTCCATCAGGAAACCGTCTTCGCTATGGGATAATTTCAACTGCTCAGCCAGCTTATCCTCCTCGGGGGTTAGCGCAACTACCAAGACGAGCATGTCGGTGAGGATGTGCACGTTTTCGCCCAGCAGGTGATCGAATAAGGTCACATGGTCATCTTCTAAGGTGATTTCCTCCTGTGGGGTGCTCTTGGGGTCGTAACGGAAGAACTGCACACCTGCACGCATGGCCGTCTCGTAAAGTTCTTCGGCTTGACGGCTGTATGTGCGGATTTCCTTGTAAAGGACGCGTACCTTTTTGCCCATTTTACGCAATCTTAAAGCCTGGCTGATCATCGATGTGCAGCAATATCTGGAGCATCCCATGCCTGCCTGGCGAGATCCGACACAGGCTACGAAGGTGATACGATCTGCTTCCGGTTTACCTGTTTTCAAGATGCAGTCTAATTCGAGGTTGGTGATGACTCGTGGGTCAGATCCGTAGTTAAATTCCTCAGCCTGGTAGAGTTTTGAACCGGTAGCCACCACAACTACACCGGTCTCCAGGTCTGTCCCATTCTCCAGGTGGGTCTGAAAGCTTCCCACTATGCCGCCGATGGTCTCAACAGATGTGTCCAGATGAAGATGTGCGCCGCTTTCCATTAATTCGCGGGACTTGGTCAATACCAAGTCCTGCGCCTCTATCTCGGCTGGAGCGATATGATCGAGCTGGTTGAGCATACCTCCGAGACGGTGTTCTCTCTCGACCAGGTGGGTTTCGAAACCTTGGTTGGCCAGGGCAGTAGCAGCGGTCATCCCGGAGATACCCCCGCCGACAACCAGGGCAGATTGGTGCAATGGTAGATGGGATGCTTCCAAAGGGCTCAGGTGGCGAGCTTTCTCTACTGCCATCCAAACCATGTCCATAGCCTTTACCGTCGCAGCCTCGTGCTCTTCTTTGTGGACCCATGAATCCATGTTACGGATGTTGGACATCTCCAATAGGTAGGGGTTTAATCCGGAGCGGATTAAAACGCCGCGGAAGATAGCCTCGTGGGTTTTAGGAGAACAGGCGGCGATAACAATGCGGTTGATCTGCTCCTGTTTGATTATCTCTTCGATTTCCTGCTGCGTGTTGCCAGCGCAGGAAAACATTTGGTCGGAGGCGAAGACCACTCCAGGCAGTTTCTGGGCGTATCCTACCAATCGTTCTATGTCTACGACTCCGGCGATGTTGTTGCCGCAATGGCAGATAAAAACACCGATCCGTGGTGTTTCGATGTCTTGCATGGGTTCAACGTCAGGTGGTTCGGGCCAATAGCGTTGGTTGAGGTGGCTCAAGGCCAGTGCAGCAGCTCCGCTGCCCTCCGAT
>JABDPQ010000064.1 GCA_013042695.1 Desulfobacterales bacterium
TACCAATAGTTGGTCAACCCACCCATGTCTACCAGGTTGGCGGCAATGCAGACGAGATGGTCCTGTACTCTGAAGAACTCGGACAGCACCACCCGCATAAACTGCGCCCGCTCTGTTATCTCAATTCCCAGCCAGGATTCAACTGCTTTTACATAGGCGACGTTATTCATCATGGCAGAACAATAGTTCAAGCGGTCTGTCAGCGGTATCACCTGGTTATAGGAACGATGCTCTGCTGTTTTTTCAAATCCGCGATGCAGGTAGCCAATTTCGTTTACGTTGGCCATTATTGTCTCGCCATCAAGAGCCGTCAGTATGCGAATTGCACCATGGGTAGCAGGATGCGAAGGGCCCAGATTAAGAAACATCATTTCAGTATTGATGTCCTTCATCGTACTCTCATCTATCCCTTTGACCTGGAGTCGCGCTCTGATTTCATTTTCCATACTGTCGGTCTCGTAACAGATCTGGCCCTGGGAGATGTCGTAGTCTTTACGCAAAGGGTGTCCTTTGAACTGCCAGTGATTGAGGATACGCCTGAGATCGGGATGGCCCTGAAAATTAATGCCGTACTGGTCAAACACCTCGCGCTCCGCCCAGATGGCAGCATCCCAGATAGCGCTGCAGGTGGGTACCCCTGCAGTAGGGTCTTTAACGGGTGTGCGAATCTGAAGAAGCCAGTTTTTCTGCCAGTTTCTCAAGGTATACACCAGGTAGAACCGAACATCCTGCTTTACAGGATAGGTGAGGTAATCAATGGCTGTGATATCAACAAGCAGGCCGAACCCTAAATCTGGATAGGCTTTCAACCTGCCGAGTGTCTCTTCAAGCCTCTGGGGTGCAATATCCATTACCACATTGCCCAGGACCTCTTTTACGACAAATTCTGGAAAAAAAGAGCGGATACTCTCTATGGCTGTCTCGTTCATGGTCAGTCAAGAATTCCTTTGAAGTCTTTATGTCGATCAATAAGCACACTTTCGGTCTGAATTTGAGCCTGAATTTTCATTAATGCGTCCAGTACAGCTTCCGGCCGAGGCGGGCATCCCGAAATATACAGGTCTACCGGGATGACGGTATCTATTCCCTGAACGGTACAATAGTTATCGTAAATCCCGCCCGAGCTCGCACAAGCGCCCATAGCCACAACCCATTTTGGTTCCGGCATTTGTTCATATATGCGTTTGAGAATCGGTGCCTGCTTATAACTGATCGTACCGCACACCAGCATCAAATCTGCTTGCCGTGGGGAAAACCGTACCACCTCTGCTCCAAATCGGGAGATATCATGCTGACTCGCGGCAGCACTCATAAATTCAATGGCACAGCAGGCGGTGCCAAAGATCATCGGCCACAGTGAATACTGCCGCCCCCAGTTGACAACTTCGTCCAGTTTTGTCGTAATTACCGAGTCTCCGAGACTGGCTTCCAATCCTAGCGCCAATTGAGTACTCCTTTCTTTAAGATGTATATGAGCCCGGTGAGCAGCAGCAGCATGAACACCACCATCTCAACGAACCCGAAAACGCCGAGTTCGCGGAGACTTACCGCCCACGGATACATAAAAACCGCTTCAATATCAAAAATAAGAAACAGGATGGCCAGAAGATAAAACTTTACGCTGAATTTCTGGTCGGCCATACCGACCACCCGTTTGATGCCGCTCTCGTAAGGTTCATTTTTGGCAACACCTCCCGCACGGGGACCAAAGAGACCGGTAAGGACCATTACAAGTGGAATAGCAACAGCAAGGCCAATAAAGATTACTGCTGATAGAACCAATTCTGTCGACATCTGCGTACCTCACTTTCGGCACAGGGATACTTTCGTGCACTTATGGATCTTCTTTCTCCACCTAACAACTATGATCAATTACCAAGCAGAGTCGTTTCCTGTCAAGAAAAAGAAAACTATTCATCCTTGCACCAAGCGGCCCCAACCTGAAAGCAGTCCTGCCGCTTCAACATCCCATGTGTGACAAATGTTCAAGAGCGCCACTCTCCAAATGACGGAGGAGCAATACAAAGAATCGCTCTCATTCTCATTACCCAGCACACTTAACGGTAAAAACAATTCATATCAGTAACATACTAATTCTACATGCCGCGGGCCTTAAACGCTCGACACGACCTCATCAAGGACACCATTTACCACTATTGACATGTTTGCACAATACGTACGACGGACCAATTCTAATGTATTATCTGTTCACTGAATAATCAGTAATATGTAATGAAATATCAACCAGAACTGATTTAAACAGCTTTTATCACAAGATGAATCTACATAACAACCATGTGGCAACAACCTTTTGACAAAGCGTAATCAACGAAACCATCACTGTCCTGCGACATTGCTTCTTGTTACCCTGTAAAGCCTGACGCCCACAAAGCTGCTACTAATTGTCAGGCGCTGATATCACCAATGCCAAGAAAAGGTATAAAGGGAATTAAACAGGCAATACAACAAGCTCCCATGGAATGACCTTGACTGCGCAGCTAAGACATCTTGTGCTGTTGAATGCTTGTTGTCGGGTACATCTGCTCTGCCAAGCTTGATATAGAACTTAGATGTATTCGCTAAAATAATTCTTTACATGCGAGACGACTCGGGAGACGTCATCTTTGCTTATGTCCAAGTGAAGTACCAAACGCACGCGCTGCCCCGAAGGAATCAACACGCCAAACTCTTCAAGATAGGACTTTAATTCTGCAGCATCTTCAGGAAGGGTAACAAATACCATATTGGTTTGGGCCTCAGCATAATCGACTCGCAATTGTTCAATTTTTTCGAGCTCGTCCGCCAGTAATTGCGCCTTTTGGTGATCCTCGTCAAGGCGCAGGCTATTGTTCTTAAGAGCAAAGATGCCAGCCGCAGCCAAAATACCAGCCTGTCGCATTCCTCCGCCGAGCATTTTTCGCCACCTGCGCGCTTTGGCAATGGTATCATGGTCCCCGCACAACACTGACCCAACCGGCGCTCCTAATCCTTTTGAGAGACACACCGAAACAGAATCAAAATACTGACTGATTTCAGAGACCTCGACTCGACATTTCACGGCTGCATTAAAAATTCGTGCTCCATCCAGATGAAGCCTAAGACGATATGCTTGTGCAAACCTCTTTGCTTCCGAGAAATAGTCAATTGGCAGGGCAAGCCCATGGTGGGTGTTTTCAAGACATAAGAGCCTGGTCTTGGCAAAATGATAGTCGTCTGGTTTTACAAAACCAGAAACCTTCTGTAAATCCAACGTACCATCAGGCTCAAAATCAAGCGGTTGAGGTTGAATTGAACCAAGCACCGCCCCGCCCCCACCCTCATATTTATAAGTATGTGCCAACTGCCCGACGATATACTCATCGCCACGTTGACAGTGAGAGAGGAGCGCTAAGAGATTGGTCTGAGTTCCACTTGGTGCAAACAGGGCAGACTCCTTACCTAAGAGCTCAGCAGCTATGCGTTCGAGGTCATTGACCGTAGGATCTTCACCATAGACATCATCACCAACCTCAGCTTCAGCCATTTTTTGGCGCATGAGCTGAGACGGCTTCGTCACTGTATCACTTCTCAAATCAATCACTTCCATATTATTCCTCGTGCGGCTCCATGTGAATGGTTGCTTCAATTCCTAATTTATCCCTGAGGTCCTGCTCGATACTGTTGGCCTGATCGTGAGCCTGCTTCAAAGTTAATTCCGGTGCCATGGTAAGGTGAAATGTCAACTCTATGTGATCACCATAACGGTGCAGATGGAAATGGTGCGGCAAAACTTCTGGTTTGATCGCTGCAAGAACAACATTAATTTTCTGCAGAAATTTTTTGTCGGGCTTTTCACCAATCAAACGGTTAATTGAGTCACTCAGAATTTGATATGAGGCATAGAAAATCATCAAAGCAACCAAAATACCAAGCACACCGTCGATCCACCAGAAAAAACTGCTGACCAAAATACCGCTGAGAACCACAATTGAAGACAGTGCATCAGTTCTATGGTGCCAGCCATCTGCTTTGAGCGTTGGACTCTTTGTTTTGCGCCCGGCCCAAAAAGCAAATTGAGCCATGGTTTCCTTAGCAACGATTGAAATACTTGTAACAACAATAGCAAGTAAACCGAAATCAACAGGCGTTCCGCTCTTGAGCTGTCCTATAGACTTAATGATGAATTCGAGACCGATTACGGTGAGAAGCACGCCAATAATAACTGAACAGACAAGATCGGTGCGACCATGCCCAAATGGATGCTCGTCATCCGCCGGCTTTCTACTCATCACGGCACTGAAGATAACTATGGCCGAACTGATTGAATCCGTGAGCGTGTGCCAGGCGTCAGCGGTTAGGGCAACAGAGCCGGTGATGATGCCGACCCAGAGTTTTAAACCAAAAAGGATCGTGTTGCCTCCAATTGAGACAAGTCCTTCAAACAGTGCCAGGTTGCTTTTCTTCATCTCAACTGACAATGTACAGTTGCCTCCATTACAGATGGATTTATAGATGTAATAGCTCTGTGAGCGTATGGGTCCTGCCAGTATACGCCGAGGAGACGAGTTTGGCAATCCTCTTGTAAAATCATATATTTGTCAGCCAACCAGGGACGTGGTGATCGAGTTCCCTGTAGCGCAACATGATGAGGTGATTTGACAGAATTGGATTCTTCGCCAAATGCGCCATCAATTCTGACTCCAGATTGTGTAGCCCTCTTTTTCAAATGTTTGAATGCAATTTTTATACACCTCGTATGACTCCTTAGAACGCCATCTATCCACTCTGCAATCTCTCATATCACCGGTATTCCGGTTCATAAGCAAGGTCTTTGAGTGTGGTTCTGAAAATGAGGCACAGCTCGATAAAAAAAACATCAATGTGGTGAAAATCAGTATGCGCATGGCATCATCCCGAGTTTGAGTACTAACAGATTTTGTCTCATACGTATTACCAGAATCATGACTTGTTACTGAGGTTTCGTAATTCTTGTCAAGAAATTTATCCCTTTCTCTTTATCAGCAGAATTATTTCTCCCAGAGAAGGGCGCAGGTATTTTTTTGAATCAAGATCCATTTGCTGAATTTTTTGGTTCAATTCAAACATCGGGAACCCTGGCGGGTTATCCCCCAGATGAAAGGTCCCCCATTGCGTGGGCACAAAGTATTTGGCTTTGAGGTCTTCATAGGCTGCCAGCGCCTCCTCAACATTGATATGGGCATAGTGCATAAACCAGCGGGGATGATATGCAGTGATTGGCAGCAAGGCGTAATCGATGTTCTCAAATTTTCGCCCAAACTCTTTGTAGCCGATGAAATAGCCGCTGTCACCAGCAAAATAGATACCAATTCCTTGGGTCTCAATCATATAACTGGCCCACAGCGTTGCATTGCGACTTTGACCAACACGTCGAGACCAATGCTGGCTTGGCAAACAGGTTACTACTGTTTCTTGTGTCTCATGCTCTTGCCACCAGTCCAACTCGTGAATGGGACCGTCATGAAACGTTGAAACGAGAGTTTTGAGCCCCAGAGGGACGAAAATGCGGGCGTGGTCCGGCAGTGCTCGCAGGGTATCCTCATCGAGGTGGTCATAATGATTGTGGGAGATGAGAACATTAATTTCTCCTTTAATATCAGAAATTTCAGCCATTGTCAGAGCCGGAGGAGTAATACGCTTTGGCAACAATGCCCGATCTGAGAGCATGGGGTCGGTGAGCCAATATACCCCGTTGAAGCGCATTAAAAACGTGGCATGACCAATCCAGACAATAAAATCGCTGCCATGAGGAAGTGCATCTATGCGAGCAACCAAATTTGGAACTAAATTTGGCTTCAATATCTTTGCCTGATCTGGGTATTTACTGCGCAAGGATAGACGCCATTTAAGAAACTGTCCAAATCCCCGGTCTCCCGGGATCATCCAGGGGTTATAAAAAAGGCCGTCTTTTTCGTGCGGTGCGTAGAGATCTGCTGGTTTAGCATTGAGTACCTCTGTGCGCCACTTCGTTTCATCAAACGGCTCAGGTTTAATAAGGCAGGATGTCAACAGGGGAACAAGAGCAAGGACACAAATCAAAAATTGTCTGAAAGCCATTCCTAGTCCATCGGTATCACGGCAAAACCTTTCAACTGATAACCGACCAGAGAGATATAGCCATTTTTAACAATGGTAACCTCAGGTAGAACGTCTGTGTGTTCAATGCCCTGTTGCTTTGCGGCAATGCTGCATTGCTCGATAGTATAGCCAGCTGCAGACAATTTCTTTATCCACTCTTGTATTTTTACTTTTTTGCCAATCTCCTCTTCTAAAACGTAATGTGCTTCGATGGTGATATATCTACTCGCCGGGCCTCGAAAGCCGACTACTCCCTGTGTCGCAATACCAGCCCCCTTCATCTGAGAGATGGTACGGTCTATGAGATCCAGGCGCAATAGTAGCATGGAAGGATCACCAAGGCTGACGTCAAAATAGATATTTGCCTCAGAAACGCCCGCAAGCGCCCGGTCATTGTTGAAATTATCATCGGCTATTACCGGTCGGCCCGACACGATGAGCAGCGGTAGTAGAAACAGCCAAGCGAGAAAATTTTTCATCGCCGTCCCTCCACTTTATTTAGCAACCAAGTTCCATCATCTTTTTTATTTTGATGGCTCTATTCTCATTGTCTTCGATGATATACCACACCTTTACCTGTTGTTTTTTCTCGAACTTATCTATCCCACTCACCCCCTCAAGTATGGTTTCAGGTATGAGTTGAATGGGTATGCGTTTTCCCTTGAGAGGACGAACGGATATGACCATATCCTGGATATTTACACTACTGACAAGCCCACGGACAAACAATCTCTCTTCGGTTGACATTTCCTCGAAAGAATCATCAGCCCAGGCTTCTGGCGTTGTCACTCCTGCCCCCATCAGTAAGAATCCTGCACAAGCACAAATCAATAGCAGTCTGTTACTTATCATTTTTCTCTCCACTCATTGACACTCCCTTTCTCATAAAAGAATAAAACCAATAGCTGACAATAATAAACATCGTCTGGATAATTGCGAATTTCCCAAAAGAGGCATGCACCTTCGTGTCCCGTCAGCGCCAGTTCCACTACACTCATTTTGTCAATAGTGTTGCTGCTCAGCCAAAAGCAAAGGAAGGATTGATACACGTATGCTGAAGTAGGCGAGAATATGGTACGCGCAACAAAAAGATGAAAGCGGTGATTTTTATCCTGTCCTCAAGGTGCTAGCCTCCCGTCAGGAGGTTTGGCAGCGTCAGCGATATAGCAGGGACGAAGGACACCAGCATTAAAGCCACTAAAATCGCAATGTAAAAGGGCCAGATTGTTTTTACCGCATCCTCTAGTTTCACGCCTCCAACTGCACAACCGACAAACAGACACGCACCCACTGGAGGAGTGCAAAGCCCGAGTCCAAGATTAATTAATAATATCATGCCGAATTGATAAGGATCTATGCCAATGGAAATAGCGACCGGCAGAAAGATTGGCGTGCAGATAAGAATCAGGGCGGCCATATCCATGATCATGCCGAGCAGCAGCAAGACCAGATTTATCATCAACAGAATTGCAATCGGGTTCTCTGAGATAGTCGTCAACAATCCCGCCATTTTCTGCGGCACCTGGTAAAATGTTAGCAGGTAGGCAAATGCACCGGCACAGGCAATCAGGATCATCACCATAGAGGTGGTCTTCACCGAGTTTACCACAGCCAGTCTAAACTTCTCCCAGGTCAACGACCTGTAGACAATGATGGTAACGAGAAAAGCATAAATTGTTCCAAAAGCGCCAGATTCGGTAACGGTAAAAATGCCGCTGAGCACGCCGCCCACAATGATAACGGCAGTCATCAGCCCGGGAAGTGCAAAAATGAAGTGTTGAATTAAAACGACAAAACCCGGGAAGACTTCGGCTGAATAGCCCCGTTTTACCGCCACGATATAAGAAACAACGGCAAGACACAAACACATGAGGACTCCGGGAACGAAACCGGCAAGGAACAATTTGGAAATGGAAATCCCGCCTCCTGCTGCAACCGCATAGATGATCATGTTGTGGCTCGGCGGGATAATGATTCCAGCAAGAGATGAGGTTACCGTCACATTAACGGCGTAATCGTCATCATACCCTTTCTCTTTCATCACCGGGATCAAGATGGAACCAAGAGCAGAAATATCTGCAATCGCAGAGCCTGAGATACCCCCAAAGAGCATCGATGAGAAAACATTGACGATGCCGAGACCTCCACGCATGGCCCCAACGGCAGAAGAGGCAAAACGAACCAGCCTCATAGCGATGCCGCCATGAAACATCAGTTCACCGGCAAAAATAAAAAACGGAATTGCCATCAACGCAAAAATGGAGATACCCGAAATTATTCGCTGAAAAGCGATCATCATCGGCAGCCCTTCGTAGTAAAAACACGAAACAGCGGCAACCCCAAGAGCAAATGCCACCGGCATACCGATAACGACACAAAATGCAAATATACCTAATAGTAATAGCAGGCCCATTAATCAAAAATCTCCTGTTTATTTAGCGCCTTATAACTTTTTATCTGGTCTTAATAAAAAAGATCGCAAATGGACTTACCCCGTTATTCGGGGTGAGTCCCTTGTTGATTTGTTCCGTTAAAAAAATGGATGAGATGGCCGATGGAAAACAGAACAATACATATTCCGCTCAACATAATCGGTATGGCCCGCAATCCTTCAGTCACATTGATGAGGGGGATCTCTGCTGGCCACCTGAACAGGGTCAACTTGTAGCCGTAGACGGTCATTATCAGACCAAATCCGGTCATGATGATATGTGATAAAAACTCAAATATTCGCTGGACAGGCTTTGGGCTTATCTCACGAAACACCGAGACGCCCAGGTGCGTTTTTTTATGAATGCCGACGGAAGCACCGAGAAACCCAATATAAACGATTAGCAACAGGGAAACTTGTTCTACCCAGGTTGGCGTGGCATTGAGCACATAACGACCGAAAACCAGCCAGCCGAAGATGACAGTCAAAACGACAAGAGCTACACTCGTGAACAGCATATTGATATTGCTGATCAGATTTAAAAATCGGTCAAATAGTGATGTATTGCTCAATGATTTATCTGTGGACATTGGAAATACCCGATAGAATTTTCATCTACCCACGTGAATCAAACCGATAAATAATCATCGATACCTCTTGATCACGAACAAAAGGCATCGATGATCATCTCCATTCTCAGAAAAATATCACGGTGTGTTTTGAATCATCTCGACCAATGGTTTCAGGCCGGGATTATCAGACAGATATTTTTCATATACCGGTTTCATCGCCATCTGGAATCCACTTTTGTCAGGTATTTCATTGACTGTGGAGCCACCTGCTTCCACTTTTTTCTTACTGGCTACTTCGCGCTCCTTCCAGAGCTTTCGTTGCAGCATGGCGGACTCTTGGGCTGCTTCCTTGAGGATTTTTTGATCTTCCATAGACAAGGATTTGTAGACGTCAGCATTAATACACAAGGTCTCGGGAATGATCAGATGCTGAGAATTTGAGTAAAAAGGAGCGACTTCGAAGTGCCCGGTTGACTCAAAGGACGGATAGTTATTTTCAGCACCGTCAACGACACCTGTTTTCAGCGACTGGTATACTTCGGCAAAAGCCATCGGAGAAGGATTTCCACCAAGTGCCGAAATCATTCCGGAATACAAATCATTATTCATGACTCGGACTTTCATGCCAGCGACATCTGCAGGCTTGGTGATCGGCTTTTTGGAGTTATAAAATGAACGTGCTCCGGCGTCATACCATGCCAGGGGGACAAGACCAAATTTCGTCATACCCTCATTGATGATATCGCCCGCTTTCCCATCAAGAACACGCCACATGTGATCAGTGTCCTTAAAGATAAAAGGCAGAGAAACGACATTGGCCTCAGGAACGATTGGGCCCAGAGGTCCCAGATTAAAATTACCAATCTCCAATGCACCGGCACGCACCTGCTCAATGGCATCCGGCTGGCTGCCAAGAGTACCAGCGTGATACATCTTGAC
>JABDPQ010000065.1 GCA_013042695.1 Desulfobacterales bacterium
CGGGGGTGGCATCAACAACCATTGCAGATGCTACTGCCCAGGCCCGCACGTTTCATGAACTCGGCTGTGATGGAATTCTGGCTATCCGCGAATCTTATTTTCCATTATCTGATGATGGCATATTTAAATACTTCAAGGCAATTGCCGAGGCAGTGTCACTTCCTGTTGTGCTCTATACCAATCCTAGTTTTCAGCGTTCGGATTTGAGCATTCCGGTCATTGAACGACTGAGCCATATTCCCAATATCCTCTATATCAAGGATGCTTCTTCAAACACGGGTCGTCTGCTCTCAATACTTAACCGTGTTCAGGGCAGGATGCAGGTTTTTGCGGCTTCCGCACATATCCCGGTCTGTGTCATGCTTGTTGGGGGAGTAGGCTGGATGTCAGGGCCCGCCTGTGTTGCCGCTCGACAGAGTGTTGATCTCTATGAGAAGTGTTGTCAGAAGGACTGGGGTGGCGCCATGGAGCTTCAACGCCGCTTATGGGGGCTCAATCAGGTTTTTGTCAAATATAACCTTGCTGCATGTATCAAGGGTGGGCTTGAACTCCAAGGATATCCAGTGGGCAGCCCGTTGCCACCGCAATCGCCGCTTTCGCCTGAAGGTATTGAAGAGGTGAAACAGGCGCTGATTGCGATTGGTGCCTTACCAAATAAATAATTGTGGGTAGAGCCTTTTAAAAATGATTCAGAGAATTAGCCGTTAAGGAGTTGCAAATCGCCAGATCATAGATTTGATCAATAATTTAGATGGTAGTATGAGAAAAAAATAAGGCTTCTACCTATAATTGGTGATAGAAGCCTTTTGTGAAGTGAGAGAAGGCGGATTCCAGTAAAGCTCTTGCAATCAGTCCGCTTCGATTCTATGAAAGGCTCAGCTATTTGATTTCTGCAGGATTACAGAGGCTCCCTTCTTCTTCAGCGACTCGACCGCAGGTGCTGCAGGAATAGTTCATTGCTGAAAGTTTACCTTTGCAGACATGGTTGATAGAAACATTATGCTCGTCACAATATGAACAGTGAAGCTCTTGGTCGGTTGGATTGCACAGATGGCCTGGGTCATCTGCTACCGCGCCACAATTTTTACATGTATGGGCCATTTCGCATCTCCTCGAATAGTAATATCGTTTATTTGATTTTCGTTTCAGCTGACAATCTTACTGAAACGTTCACCTTGACTCGGTTTTGGCAAAATGATTTGCCAAATTAAAGACTAAATTACCGATCTTAAGTGACATACGCTAACGTTAAGCGTGTCCAGAGACGTTGTCAATGGCTCTAGGAGTAGCTGCGCGCCGTGTTTAAAGCTAAGCTCAGAGGTGATGGTAAAATGACTGATTCAATTGTAGTTGCTGCTATTGGCTGAGCTTTTCGTCATTCATCAGATCCTCGATTTCACTTTCTGGTATATCACAGATAGTTTTGGTATCGACATTTTCACTGATATGGAAATATTCGCTTAGCCGATCATGTGCCGGTCCAAACCCTGCCTTTCTGTTAAAGTCTCTTTCAAGGCGCAGGGTTTTGATCGCCATCCGTCGGATCTGCTCTGGCAGGAACTCATGTGAATGAACAGCTTTGATAAGATCACATATCTGGGACAAATCGGGTACGGCGGAACCGATAAAATAACAAAATCCCAGACTATCCCATTGCAGGGTGGCAATTTGTGACATTTTGGATGCCGTCGCCTGACCGACAGCGCTATGATGATCCTCAACCTGACTTCGAATCGTATGCCCGGCGGTATGATCTGCACCCATTGGTGAGGTGGCGTATGTTGCGGCAAGACCTTTCAGCGCTCGTGGATCGTAGGCAGGAAAAGCCTGGCCTTTGGCCGTTGGAACCTGATAGACACCAAGCACCTTTGCTGTCGTTTCTGCCCCTGCTCCAATGACTTTGCCAAGAATTGTTGCCTCGCGAACTTCTTTCATCATTGAAAGAGCCGCCTGGCCATCGCCAAAATCGGCAAGGCCGGCATGCATGGCAACACCGATTGCAGCACCAACTTCGATAGTATCTACTCCACAGTCGTTAGCCAGGTAATTGAGTTCGGCAATGGTGTCGAAATCACCAATTCCAAGATTGGGCCCCATCATGCCAATTGTTTCGTACTCCAACGGTGAAACGAGACGCTTGCCAAATTTATCAGGATAGACATTTGAGCATTGTACAAGGCAGCCGGGCATGCAGGCATGTGATATTTTGCCCTCTCCTTCTCGTGAACTGATGGTATCGACAAGTGTCTGACCATTGATCTGCTCGACGTATTCAAAACGCCCCTGGGAAAAATTCCTGGTCGGTAGAAAACCGAGTCCCTGGGCAACATCGACCATTGCCGCGGTTCCGTAAGTCCTGAAAACTTTGGCTGTCTGCGGAGTAGTGTTGATCTGCTCTGATACGGCTCTGCTGATATCTTTAAAAAGTTCTTTATCATCAGGCTGCACGGGAGATGTCTGAGCTGCATCGACAACAATTGCCTGGATGCCCTTAGATGCCATTACCGCACCAAGGCCACCCCTGCCGCAAAAGCGCGCAGGTTGTTTCTGGGGATCGGAAATGGCAATGGCGGCGGAGCGCATCAGATGTTCCGCTGCTGGACCAATCATGGCAAAAGCAATGGAGGGACCGTAACGTTTAACAAGGAGTTCACTTTTGGCATAACAGCCATGTGTTGCCAAATCCTGACCTTCTTCAATATGCACGCCGTCTTTGGAGATATGAATAACTTTCCAGGTCTTGAGATCGGATCTTTTGCCGGTGATAATGATGTTTCGGATATCCAGGCGTCCCATTTGAAAGGCAAATGTCCCCCCGGAGTTGCTTTCTTTAATGGTTCCGGTAAGCGGGCTTTTGCTGCCAACAGATAATCGATTAGCGTTGGAAATGGTTGTGCCTGCCAGTATGCCATTGCAAAATGAGAGGATATTAAAGGGCCCAAGCGGGTCTGCTGCAGGGGGAACGAGTTGGGCAATTGTCTGGGAAGACAGCGCTCTCCCTCCCGTTAAAAATTCATTTTCTGATATAATATCAATGTGATGAGTGCTCTTGTCGATATCGATAGAAATTACTCGCGGCATACGAACCCTCCGAGGCTGTGATTGCTGATGACCCGTTTCAATTTTGCTTGGGTCAGCTCATTGAGGTGATTATGACAGATTTATCGATATCATGCAGCAGTGTATTTCATTCAAGCAGCTTTTGTTAAACCATTATTTAAAAAGATTTTGCAGCAATTTCCCGGCCTGATCAGTGATCTGTTTTTTCCCCGCTTGTATGATTAGATCCTTGAGTGCTGTCTGAACCACATCTTTCCTGATGGATGGTTTTAAAACGGTTCCACCAATTGGCACAGATATCGAAGTTCCTTCCAAGTATTTAAACGCATCACCGCCAACCATTTGCTGGGTCACTGGAATTTGGGCAATGTAGTCGAGACTCTTGTCAAAACCTATTGATCCGGTAAACATAAGGGAGTGGTCTTTTACGAGAATTTCAAGAGCGGAGCAGCGTACACGATCGTTTTCACCGATGCATTCCATGGGTTGATCTCCAATGGTCAGTTCACGCTCCTCCATCTTCATCACCTCGAGCAACGGAGTGAGTAGTCCTCCGGCTCGGAGTATGACCTCGTTGAAGGTGATTGTACTGCTAAACTTTGCCTTCTTGCGTTCAGCCGCTGCCAATGGCCATTTGAAATGGCGTAAACCAAGATCAAATGTTCCTTGTGAAACGGCCGCACCGATGAAAATTGGGTGCAACTGAGCCAGAAGATCTCTGGACATGTTTTCGCTCAAGCCGACACCAGTCAAAACCAGATTGTTTTCAGGTATTGAAATTACCGGGGCTTCGGCTGAAAAATCGATTGTCGGCTGCAGGGACATCTTGCCTTTGTTCACCGTTCCTTGAATATCAACCTCAGCTAATCCGTTGGCAAGTTTGATTGGCACTTCCAGAGATTCAACAAGCAGTCCAAAACCGCGGATCGTGTCGGCATGAAAAGAGGTGGCGAACTCAGATCGTTTTGGGATTTCGACCCATTTGCCGTCCAGAGACGTTGCTTTGATGGAAAAAGGTTTTTCCGAGGCCCCGGTCATCTCCAATTTTAATTCACTCAAACTTCTTATATAGCTGCTTATGGCCTCCAGATCGAGTTTCATCGCCCCTTGCGCGTTAAGAACGTGTTCCTTGTCTTCCCGTTTGATTGTGCCGTTTGCATTGAGGGAAACCGGGGATGAAGATAACTCCAGTTTATTAAGCGCAAATTTTTGTTCATTGTCGTTTCCGTTGAGGTCAATCATCAGTTGTATGGACTTCTCTGAAAGCGGCTTTTTGTCTGGTAAAGAAAGCTCAAATGG
>JABDPQ010000066.1 GCA_013042695.1 Desulfobacterales bacterium
TATTAAACCCTGGTGAAGAGGTCATCCTGCTTGCCCCCTATTTCGTCGAGTACAGCTTCTATGTTGATAACCATGGAGGCGTTGGCAAGGTTGTTCAGACGGACGAGGAATTCAATCTCGATTTAGAGGCCATTGAAGCCGCACTTTCTGATAAGACACGAGCAGTAATTATCAATTCGCCAAACAATCCGACCGGACAACTCTATACGGCAGAGTCTATTGGTGCTTTGGGACAACTTCTGGAGGTGGCAGGAAAAAAATTTGGCTCGACCATATACCTGATCTCCGATGAACCATACCGTAAGATAATCTTTGATAATTACCAGGTCCCTCCTATTTTTCAACATGTCCGAAACAGCATTGTCCTTTCCTCATTCTCAAAAGATTTGTCTCTCCCCGGTGAGCGAATCGGCTATCTTGCGCTTCATCCCGAGGTTGATGATAAAGCCCTCCTGCTCGACGCCATGACGCTGGCAACGCGCATTCTCGGTTTTGTGAATGCCCCTGCATTTATGCAAAGAGTTGTTGCCGAACTACAGGATGCGTCAATTGACCATTCGATCTACGCCAGACGAAGGGATATCTTCTGCAAAATACTTGCCGATGCCGGGTATGATTTCATTCCGCCAAAAGGGGCGTTCTACCTCTTTCCGAAAACCCCAATCGCTGATGATGTGAAATTTTGCTCCTACCTTCAGGATGAGAAAATACTTGCGGTTCCAGGTCGGGGATTTGGGGGACCAGGTCATATGAGACTGGCCTTCTGCCTAGATGAAGACTTCATCAAGAGATCCGCTGAAGGTTTTAAAAAAGCAATCAAGAAGGCTGCAACCTCTTAATCTGAACTACTATTTATTCCGGCTGCGGCGGTCTTTTTTCTTTTTAAAGATCAAACGCAAAGGAACCCTGTCGAGTTCGAGTCCTTCGCGAAACCGATTGACGAGGTAGCGTTCATAGGAAAAATGTACCCCCTTGCCGCTGTTTGAGATAATCACGAACGTCGGCGGACTGCTGCTCAGCTGGGAGGTGTAGTAAAATTTCAGCCTTTTGTTTTTGTAAATCGGGGGTGAATGGTTCTCCACAGCATCAGCAAGTAAGCGGTTCAAAGCCGATGTCGGAAATTTTGCTCTAAATTGCCTGCTCACGCCTCCGGCCGCAGGGAAAATTCTTTTAATTCCATAGCCGGTTTTAGCAGATACCGTGATCAGCGGTGCAAAGCCGACAAATGGCACCGCCCTGGCAATTTCCTCCATAATTTGTTTCTGCCGCTTCTTGTCATCTGCCACAAGATCCCATTTATTAACCAGGAGAATTAACCCCTTTTCTTGATCCTGAGTATATCCAATCACTTTAGTATCCTGCTCAGTAATTCCCTCTGAGGCATCGAGCAGGACGAGGGCTATTTCACACCGACCAATTTCCGCCAGTGCTTTTATAATGCTAAATTTTTCGAGTTTTTCGCTCGTTTTACCCTTACGTCTAATCCCGGCAGTATCGATGAGCAGATAATTTCGCTCTTTATGGGTCAGCAACGTATCAACGGAATCTCGGGTTGTCCCCGAAAGATCAGAGACAACCATGCGCTCTTCGCCGAGTATGCAGTTAATCATTGACGACTTACCAACATTTGGTCGTCCGATAAAGGCGATACGAATGGTATTTTCGGGTAAAACAGCTTTGCTGGTATTTTCCGGAAGACTATCGCACAGTCCATCCATCAAAGTGTGAAAGCCATAATTATGTTCTGCTGAAAGGGCCCATAAGCTATCTGTCCCTAATTCATAAAACGGTGTCAGAACATCAAGCTCCTGTTCCGGTCCATCCACTTTATTGACGACAAAAAATACCGGTTTTTCAGTTTTACGGAGCATCTCCACAAGATCATAGTCGGCAGGCATCAAACCGGCCTTACCGTCCATCAGAAAAAGAATGCTGTCTGCCTCTTCTATGGCAGCCAAAGCCTGCTCTCTGATAGTATCCACCATAGCATCGTCAGGATTATTTTCAATTCCCCCCGTATCGACGAGCATGAAGCTCTGACCCTTCCAGTTTACCTGCTTGTAGTGACGATCCCTCGTAACACCCGGGGTCGCGTCCACAATGGCATTTCGTGACCTGGTAATTCTATTAAACAATGTCGATTTACCGACATTGGGCCGACCAATGAGAGCCACTATTGAGTTGGCATGATTGCTGCGCATCTTACATATTCTCCTCTGGGAGCCTCTCTTTACAAATAAGGAGATCTCTTGTCACCTTCAGAAGTCTGATCTGTAGGTGACGATTGCCTGTGAAATCGTTTTACGCAGGATAGGAACACAGTCAAAGAGTTCTGCGGCCAATCTTCTCTTGAGCATGAGCAACGAAGGTAAAATATACGGTTTAAAGAAAGATTTTCCCTTGCTACCCGATAAAAAAGCAAAAGCTCCTGCAATTTGAAGATTTCGGTGAACTGCCAAGTATGGATAGGATTGCTTGATACGAGTAATATCAACCTGTGGAAATCTCATCATCTCTTCGAGATAACTTGTAAATAATTGTGCCTGCTCATCATCTGAAAGTGCCACATAAGGATCAATTAACAACGAAGCAATATCATACCCAGGAGGGCCCAGCCGTGCTGCCTGAAAATCGATGATATGCACCTTATTATTACTGATCATAATATTTCGAGATTGATAATCTCGATGCAAAAACAGCGGCTGAAAATACTCTCGCGCTTGATCAGCAAGACGCTCACAATCATCGACAAGCCCATCGGGAATTTTTTCTGACAAAGTA
>JABDPQ010000067.1 GCA_013042695.1 Desulfobacterales bacterium
ATCTGGCTTGTGGTTGCCGCAATGTACCTGATTGTCACTTCGGTGCTGTCACAATTTGTTTTCTATCTGGAAAGGAGGCTCGCGGTCAGTGATTAAGGCGGAAAACGTTGTAAAGATCTTCAGCGGACGCGGTGTCACCGTACGGGCGGTTGACGGAGTAACGACAACTGTTGATAAAGCCGAAGTTGTTGTGGTTATCGGTCCTTCTGGATCCGGTAAATCAACTTTCATACGCTGTATTAATGCCCTTGAGATGTTTGATGAAGGTCATGTGTATATTGATGGTGTTGATATTAAAGATAAAAAAACCAATATCAATAAGATACGGGCCGAAGTCGGGATGGTTTTTCAGCAATTTAACCTCTTCCCCCATAAAACCGTGCTGGAGAATCTGACCTTAGCCCAGATGCGGGTGCGAAAGCGCAGTAAAAAGGTTGCCCAGGAAAAAGCCCGCATGCTGCTTGAAAAAGTCGGCATTGGTGAAAAAGAAGGCGAGTATCCTTCGCGTTTATCCGGCGGGCAGCAGCAGCGTGTGGCTATTGCCAGAGCTCTGGCTATGGATCCCAAAGTCATGCTTTTTGATGAGCCGACTTCAGCACTTGACCCCGAGATGGTCGGAGAAGTTCTCGACGTCATGAAACAGCTTGCCATTGAAGGAATGACGATGATGGTAGTAACCCATGAAATGGGATTTGCCCGGGAAGTTGCCGACCGTGTCCTATTTATGGATGAAGGGAAGATGGTCGAAGAGGGAACGCCGGAGCACTTTTTTACTGCACCTCGGGAAGACAGAACGAAGCTAGTCCTAAAGCAGGTTCTCTAGATGTCACCAACACCAATACGTATGAGATCATAGTACATAGCTACATGCTGCTTCCTCAGGTGCAGTGTTGTAGTTATTCATGCTTATAACAACCCTGTCACGACAGATTAAGGAAGGAGGAATACCATGTGTTTTACCAGATTGCTGGCTGCAGCACTGCTTAGTATTGGGCTGTGTTTTTCTCAGGCAGCAGCGAAAGATATGAATGTTGGCTTTGTGTATGTTTCTCCAATTGGCGATGCCGGTTGGTCTTATGCCCATGACAAGGGACGTCTTGCCCTTGATAAGATTGATGGGGTGAAAACTTCTTATGTCGAGGCCGTTGCAGAGGGGCCGGATTCAGGCCGTGTTATTTTGAACATGGCTCGTAAAGGTTATGATGTCGTCTTCGCGACAAGTTTTGGTTATATGGATCCAATGCTTAAGGTGGCCAAACAGTTTCCCAAGGTCGTCTTCATGCATTGTTCCGGTTTCAAAACCGCTGAGAACATGGGTAACTACTTTGGCCGTATGTATCAGGCTCGGTACCTGTCCGGCATGGTCGCCGGTGCCATGACAAAATCTAATACGCTCGGCTACGCTGCCGCATTCCCGATTCCCGAGGTCATCAGGGGTATCAACGCCTTTACCCTTGGTGCCCAATCGGTGAATCCTGATGTGACCGTTCGGGTTGTCTGGACAAAGACCTGGTATGATCCTGCCACTGAAAAAGAGGCAGCCAAGTCCCTGCTTGATGTGGGCGCAGATGTAATTGCCCAGCACCAGGATTCTCCCGGGCCACAGGAAGCTGCTCAGGAAAAGGGCGTCTACTCGATCGGATATAATTCTGACATGAGCCAGTTTGCACCAAAATCGCACCTCACCGCTCCTATTTGGGATTGGGGGCCTTTCTATGTTGATACGATTAATAAGGTCAAGGCGGGAACCTGGAAAGCTGAGGCCTCCTGGCCTGGTCTTGCTGAGGGTGTTGTCGATCTTGCACCGATGAGCGAAATGGTACCAAAAGAGGTTCAAGATAAGGTAATGGCTAAAAAAGACGCCATTAAAGGTGGTGCAAAAGTCTTTGTTGGACCGGTAAAAAACCAGAAAGGAGAAGTGAAAGTGGCTGCTGGTTCGGCTGCCACGGATGAGGAGCTGCTCGGAATGACCTGGTTTGTTGCAGGGGTTATCGGCACTACTGAGTAGAAAACAAACCCAACGAGTCAAAACGTAGCCTGCTGTTATCAGGTGATAGCCGGCTGGCTGTTTGCTTATGTCGCCACTACGGATCGTCAAAAGACAGGAGCCCCTTGGCTGGAGCTCCTTTCTTGTTTTATTTACAGCGGTATTGCTCTCGCTGGTATTGAGCGGCCTCATCCTCATTATTGGCGGGACGCCACCGCTAGAAGGCATCGTGGTTCTCTTCAAGGGGGCCTTCGGCTCGCGCTATGCCTTTGAAGATGCCCTTCTCAAGGCGACCCCCATTTTCCTCTGTTCACTTGGTGTTGCCATTGCCTTTCGACTGCAGAT
>JABDPQ010000071.1 GCA_013042695.1 Desulfobacterales bacterium
GATTTTTTTTACCCCTTCGATCCCTTTAAGTTTTTTCTCTATCTCAATGGTGATTGCAGTCTCGATATCGGTTGGAGAGACTCCCTGGTAGCTGGTGGAGATAAAGACATAAGGGATGGTTATGTCCGGATCGTTTTCCCGTGGGATCACCAGGTAACTGTAGACCCCGAAAGCGATGATGATAACCGCAAGCACCATCACAGTTACGGACTTGTTAACGGCAGTATCAGAGATAATCATAGCAACACCTCCAGAGGATCGTTAATAACCCGCACGACGTTTAATTTATGTCCCTGATCAATGTCCCTGTGACCTTCGACAACAATACGACTGCCGTATGAGAGCCCTTCAGTAACCTGCACCCGCCAGTCCTCAATTATGCCGAGTTCAACCGGCAGCTGCCTGGCAACGCCATTTTCTTCGATGTAAACGTACTGCCGGTCCTGTCTCTTGATGACGGTGAACAGAGGCACTGCAACCGTATCCTTGATGGTTCTTTTAACTATCTGAGCCCTGAAAAACATGCCGGGAAGGATACAATTGTCTTTATTGTCAATCTCCAGCTCCAACCTGTAGAGCCTGGCTCCGTTGTCAGGCGAACTTGCCAGAAAATGAAAACGGCCGACAATTTCCCTATCATTGAGTGCTTGGATTGTCAGGGCTACATCTTCAATGTTGCGCACCAATGCCACATCCGACTCAGGTATACCTACCACTGCCTTCACCTTGTCAATCTCGAGAATTTCAGCAATCGGGTCGAATACATTGAGTAAAAGACCTTCTTTGGCGTCAAGGCGCCTAATTACTCCGGAAATCGGTGCGGTTATTTTGCAGCGGGAAAGCATCAGCTGTGCCTTCTTCAATTCGGCTTTGCTGGTTTTTACCTGGGCCTCAATTGTCTCCATTTCTGCCGGAGGAATTATCCCCTTGTCAAACAAGGTCTTCGTGCGCTTTTGATTGGCGGCAGCCAGTTCGAAGGTAGCTCGGGCACCTTCAAGGGCGATGAGAAAATCAGCAGGATCGATATGAGCGATCACCTGCCCTTTTGCAACTTTGTCCCCTTCGCTGACATTCATTTCAATAACAGTTCCCTGGATCTTTGCCAGTACGCTCAATTTTTTCCACGGCTCGATTACCCCGGGCAGGTTAATCCGATCTTGTATAGTGGTGGGGTTGACATCAAGCAGGACGACATTGGCAGTGGGCTGTTTTGTAGAAATTGCCTCTTTCTTTTCTGCTTTCAGTCGCAATTTTTCACCCTTGATCGTCCCGGACAATCCGACAATCAAACCAATCAGTACAAAAATGAACAATACAGGTAACACCGTTGGTATTTTTGCTAAAAGCGTGTATTTGAGCCCTGTTGGTGATTTTTTGTGTCCCTTCATGATACTTTCTCCTCATGTTCAATCGTTTCCACCCACACAGAGTGGTTAACTAATCCGTCTTTTTTCAGGATATTGCTCAGATGCAAGCCAACACTGCTGCCCTGCAACTCTGGTTGGTCTGTACTCCAAAGTAGGCAGAGTGAAAAATCACCAACTTTTGCTTGGCGAAACACCCTGGCTTCAAGCATGCCGTTACATTTTTTACATTCAGTAATGAAATCCAGAAGCTTTGCAGCGATATTTGACCGTGCCGTCTGAATTTTGATCACTTCCATCCATCTCATCATATGGCTCCATGTATGGCTTGCTTACCGTAGTAAAATTTGAACACCAGATTATATCGTTCACAAAGGCTTAGGCAAACGGCGTGCCACATCATTTAGAAAATTTTTAATAATGATATCAGTATATTGAGTGGTCGAGCTTTTTAACAAAATCGACGAACAAACTATTTCTGCCATATGTGACAGATTTTGCTGTCACATATCACAGAAATGCGCTAAACTGACAAATATGACAGATGAATTTTGTAGCGAGATTACCATGCAAAGCAATGAAAACGACTTTTTCCGTGAAGCTGCCTTGCGAATTTGTGGCAGCTTGGAAATTGAGAAGGCATTAAGTTCCTGCCTCCGGTTTCTGCAAAAATCGATACCATTGGACAGAGTCATCTTACAGAAATTTGATGAAAACCAGGGTATGATGCGGACTATAGCCATCGCCACTGCCACCGAGTGCATGGCTGTGGATCTGCTGACACCGCTTTCAGCAGAAGCAAAAGATTGCTCCGTTGAAGGCATATCAGAATCATATGGGGTTTATCTCTTTGAGACTCCTGGCAACAGCGCCTTAAGCCGCGAAATGCTCGAATTTCATAATTTCCCATGTACTTCTTTGATGGTCATGCCTCTTCAGTCAGAAGAACATATCGTTGGGCATCTGGTATGCATTACTGAAGGGCATGAAAAATTAACTACCGACCATGCTTATTTGATTTCATTGCTGAAGGACCCTTTCACAATTTCATTATCTAACACGCTCAAACATCGTAGTGCGCTCAAACTTCATGACAGAGATTTTTTCTGGGAAGCCACCATGCGAATCTGTGGAAGTCTTAATATTGAATCAGCCTTGTCACGCAGTTTGTTATTTCTGAGAGATTATATACCCGCAGAGGAAGCGGCTCTGCTCTACTTTGACCCGATTAAAGGTACAGTAACCCTTTATGCTCATGCAGATAGCCATGGTGGTCGTCTTGTCAATCTTCAGGTGGCTTATCCTCCAGAGGTTCGGGCTTTAATGGCTGATGTCGCCCATCTGGAAGACTTCATTGACAACCGAGCAGAAGAACATCGCGTGGCAAAACCGATTCTCAAAGCCATGGGAAAAGACAAATCCTCAATTCTCGTCGTTCGTCTGATCGTGGAACAAAAATGGATTGGATCTGTCGTTCTGTGGGCTCATAATTGGGACAGGTTCAATAATGAGCACCTGAGATTGTTGAAACAATTGAAGTACCCTTTCTTCATCGCCCTGTCCAACAGCCGCCGCTATAGAGAATTGATCGAACTCAAGGATCTTTTAGCTGATGACAACCAATACCTCCATGAAGAACTGTTAAGAATAAGCGGCGATGAAATTATCGGTGCTGATTTTGGTTTGAAAAACGTTATGAATAATGTTCGTCAGGTAGCAGCTCTCTCTAGCCCGGTGTTGTTGTTAGGTGAAACAGGTGTTGGTAAGGAGATTATTGCCTCTGCAATCCACAATGCCTCTCCAAGGCGCGATGGACCATTTATCAAGGTTAACTGCGGGGCGATCCCTGAAACCCTGCTGGACAGTGAGTTGTTCGGTCATGAAAAAGGCTCTTTTACCGGTGCCATTGACCGAAAACGAGGCCGATTTGAGCGGGCCCACGGGGGCACGATTTTCCTCGATGAGATAGGTGAACTTCCCCCCGAGGCTCAGGTGAGACTACTGCGGGTATTGCAGGAAAAGGAAATTGAGCGAATAGGCGGTTCAGAACCCATAAAGGTTGACATTAGAGTTATCGCCGCAACCCATCGCCAATTGGCTGAAATGATGGGAAAAGGAACCTTCAGGGAGGATCTTTTCTTTAGGCTGCAGGTTTTCCCCATTGAAATCCCGACACTCGTGGAAAGAAAGGGTGATATACCTGCACTCGTCCAGCATTTCATTCAGAAAAAAACTCGTGAATTAAAATTGCCTGCTATCCCGACTATTGACCCCAGGGCATATGATCACTTGATGGCCTATCATTGGCCCGGCAATGTACGGGAACTCGAAAATGCCGTTGAACGCACCATAATTCTTCATAGACAAGGGCCTCTTTCCTTTGCCGACATCGGACTTAAGAAAGAGAAAAAAGAAGCAAAAAGTTATGTATCAGAAATCGATGGTTCATATAATCTTGACCAGGTAACCAGTGCTCATATACGTCGTGTATTTCAGATTACCAATGGTATAGTTGAATTAAATAATGTTTTTTTATATTTAATTGTTATTATTCCTGTAT
>JABDPQ010000073.1 GCA_013042695.1 Desulfobacterales bacterium
TCCACAGCCGTCTTCCCGCTATCATGATTGACCCGATAAAAAACGGGGCTCAGCCGGACACTTTGACGCGACTAATCACGACATTTGTGGATGTGATATTAAAGAAAATTATAGAGCTTGCTCTTGCTAAAGCAGGTCCGCCTCCATGTGGCTTTGCTTTTGTGGTGCTTGGAAGCGAGGGGCGCAGAGAGCAGACTCTGAAGACAGATCAAGATAATGCCATTATTTATGAAGACGTTTCCAACCCTGCGGAGGCAAAACAAGTTGAAGGCTATTTTCTTGATCTTGCCGGTGACATTTGTGACTGGCTTGATATGGCGGGGTTTGACTATTGTGAAGGTGAAAATATGGCCAAGAATCCCAAGTGGTGTCAGCCCATATCAGTGTGGAAAGGCTACTTTAATGACTGGATTCACGCGGCAAAGCCTGAAGATCTGCTCAATTCAAGTATTTTTTTTGATTTTCGCTGGATCTGGGGGAAAAAGGAGCTGACTGAAGAATTAAGCAATTATTTACTTGGTTCTCTGAGCGGCTGGTCTGGATTTTTCCGTAATATGGTTGAAAACGCGCTCTATTTTAAGCCTCCTCTTGGTTTTTTTAGAAATATCGTCGTTCAATCTAAAGGTGAGCATAAAGATGCGTTTGATATTAAGCGCGCTATTATGCCTATTATTGATTTTGCCAGGATATATGCACTTAAGCATTCTATTACCGAAACCAATACCCTGGCTCGATTAGAACGAATACGAGCAAAACGTGTGATGACAAAAGGCGAGTATGACGATATTGTCCAATCCTACCACTACTTGATGCATCTGCGGTTTATTCGACAAATTACGGCCATTACGGAAGAAGATGGCAAAGCAGATAATTATATTAATCCTCAGAATATCTCTCGAATTGATCGGTCGATGCTTAAAGAAATATTTCGCAAGATCGAAGGGATTCAACAGAAGATGAGCATTGATTTTACCGGTATTGTGTAAAGGGCATTCGGTCGTATTGAAAATTATGTGTCTGTTAAAATGAGTTCTCAGTGATCACCTATCATCTGTGAATTATTTCAATAAGTCTTTGGTGCCTCGAGTGCCATTGATGCCCGAGATTAATCGATGAGGGCAGACTTTTACTTCTATTTCAAAGGAAAACATGGTGCAAAAAGAACAATCCGGACAAAGCCTTGGTCAACCTGACTTTTATGTTAAAGGACATGTAGCACTGTTGAAATTTCTGCTCATTTGTCTTCCCCTTTGGTTGAGTTTTAAATTCTATGCTGGACCCTATAAGGAGTTTGTTCATCTTTATCTGGCTTGTATCGTCTATATCATAATCTGGAGTCTTATCATTCAGATGATCTTTCCGCAAGCACAGGAAAGGCTCTTGCTCATCATCTTATTTCTTCTTTTCTGTGTAATAGAATTAGCCGCCTGGCAACTTCCTTCGTTGTTTGAAAATATCTCCTTAATCGTGCGGGACCACCAAATCATCGGCGGCCAATTCTCTTTACATAAGATTCCCTATTACGGCGTCGGTGCCTTCATTGGCTTTTTTATTCTCAGGGCCTGCAGAATTCGTTAGATTTTAGAACGCAAAATGACTCGGTATGGCTGCGACACCATATCGTCTTGTGACAGGCTGCACAGTGAGTAAAATAAGAAAGGGCTGCCCAGGTGATTTTGCTCTTCTAGGGCAGCCCTTCAGGTGATTTTCAGGCTTTATTTGTTGTTGGTCTGTTTTTTACGTTGCCTCGTTCAGGCAGTAAAGTACTTCTTCAAAGCCGATCTTTCCATCTCCATTTACATCGCCCTGCGTGGTCGTGCCTTGCGGGTTAAGATTTATCAATACCTGAAGACTAATAATGATGTCCTTGAGGTCAATCAAACCATCGCCATTGATGTCACCGGGCCCGGTAATAGTGAAGGGAAACGGAGCTGACCGGGGGCTCTCGGAGCCATCGTCGTACACGGCCGAAAGCGTGAACTCGCAGTTACCGGTCTCTATAGTGACATCACAGAGAAAACTTTCTGTTTGTCCTTCGTTTGATTCACATACAATTATATCCTCTTCATAGAGGCGATAGCTGATTACGTCCTTGTCCGGTATGGCTTCAGTGTCAAAAGAAAAATCAATCTGCAGTTCTTC
>JABDPQ010000080.1 GCA_013042695.1 Desulfobacterales bacterium
GCCACAATCCAGGCGAGCATCGTAAAAAAGAACATCAATAATGCTTTGTTCTCTGAAAAAAAAGCACCAATAAGAAGAGCAAGAACTGGAAGCTTTGCGCCGCAATTCATAAATGGCACCGTGAGCAGAGTAGCCATGCGTTCTTTGGGCGAACGCAGGGTTCTGGTCGCCATAACTCCGGGTACAGCGCATCCTCCAGCAATGCCTCCAGAGATAATAAATGGCATCACTGATGAGCCATGAAGACCAAATATTCTGAAGATTCGATCCATCATATAGGCGACACGCGCCAGATAACCAGAGTCTTCAAGTACAGCGATGCCAAAAAACATGAACATGATCAAAGGAACAAAACCCAAGACTCCTCCAACCCCATCTATGACCCCAGAAATGAGCAGCGACTTGAGCGGTCCTGCCGGCATGGCTTTATCAATGACTGAGCTAAACCAGCCAAAGATACTCTCAAGCCAAATTATCGGCAGTTCACTCCAGGAAAATGTGAAGTTATAAAGAGCCAAAAGGATTCCAAGCATAATGACAGGTCCGAGCAGTCGATTCGTAACGATCTTATCAATGCGATCTGTGGTATAGAGACGGTCGGTATCATATGCCTGGGTAATGATACCATCGCGTAATATTGATTTGAGATAGCCATATCGATGATCTGCAATAATTGCCTCAGGATAAACATTGAGGGTTTTCTTTAAGTGATCGGCAACTCTAGCCACGTCGGCTTCGAGATCTTCTGCAATGGACGGTAATGTGTCTCTTCCTTTGACGAGCATCTGTTCGTCATTTTCCAGATATTTGATTGCAGTGTATCTTGCAGGGTAGGTAGCGGTCAGGAAATTTGCCTCTGTAATATCTTCGACAAGGTGCATGATTGTGGCATCAAGGTCGTCACCATAGGATATGGAGATTGGTTCCCAGGCCAGATCGCTTGACACAACTTCCAAGGCTGCATCAAGCAGTTTATCGGTTCCTTTACCACTGCGGGCAACGATAGGAACCACCGGTACACCGAATAGTTCTGAGAGCTTATCTACTTTAATGGTGATACCTCGGGATTCTGCAACATCAACCATATTAAGTGCGATGACAAGCGGTACGCCAAGTTCGAGAAATTGGGCCGTGAGGTATAAATTTCGTTCAAGATTTGATGCGTCAACAATGTTTATCACAACCTGAGGGCGCTCATTAACCAGGAAATCGCGGGCGACGAGTTCTTCAATTGAGTAGGCAGTAAGAGAGTACGTACCAGGGAGGTCGATAAGCGCTATCTCCTGGCCGTTAAATGACAGATGGCCTTCTTTACGATCGACAGTAATTCCCGGGTAGTTGCCTACATGCTGCCGAGCTCCGGTGAGGTGATTGAAAAGAGTAGTTTTACCAGCATTAGGATTTCCAGCTAACGCCATGGAAATCGCTGCATGAGATATTGTCACGTTCATCGGCAAGATACTATATTCTGGGTGTTAAGACGTTTATGTCAGACCGACTTTACTTTGATGACTTTGCTTTCTTGACGGTTGAACAGGTAGAGACGGACGAACAGCAGCTACAGCCTGACTGGATGCAGCCAACGTCTTGGTCGGCTTTCAGGGCAATGCGCCATTGGCGCCAATAACGACGTCCAACAAAAAAGGCACAAAGAAAAATTATCACCCAAATAATGATTGTTTGCCACATACTATTATAATGATTAGGCGGTCCTAATATTGAGGACCCAAAAAAACCGGCCTAAGCCAGTAATTTATCACCTATTCAGAAATCAAGATATTTTCGGTTGTATCCCGGTCAATTGATATCGTCCCTCCGTGTACTTTTATCAGGCAGCGTTCACCATCTGCTGGACTAATGAGTTCAATTTCATTTCCAGGATATACTCCCAGCGCCGCCATTCGAGCGCAGTGTTTCCGGTCACCATTAATACTGCACACGCGGGCTCTGCCACATTTCTTTTTCTGGCTAAGTGGTGTTGTTGGAACAGGTGTTACCGGTTGACCGGATCTGCCATGCAACAGCCCGTTCCTGACGCAATTATGGGTAAAAAATTTTTTCACCATATAGCTCCTTTAGCTAAAGATGGTTTTAGGTACTACAAACAATAGTAATAGTCAACAGGTTTATCAATAAAGCATAATAATGTTAGCAGTTCCTAAGATATCCGGATCTTCAACCTGGTTATCTATTTAAAAATATGCCTATGATCTTGTGGGGTATGAAACGCGGTTAATCAGGAGCAAACGGTGATGAACAAGATTTAAAATACGGCGAAATTTACCTGCGCGGCAAGATAAACATGTCAAAATCTTATGGTTCAACGATGACTCTGATATAGTCTGCTTCACTATTTCGGAGGGTGAGAATACCCCCCATAACGCGAAGAGCAACCGGATCATTGAGCGGTGCCCGACCTTTTATTTGAATTTCTGTACCGGGAACCAATCCCATCTCTCGAATGCGCCTACCAAGAATACCTCCGGCTTGAACTGATTGTATGATTCCCGTTTGATTTTTTTTCATTTGACGCAAATTAATTTCTGGCATTGGTATATTATGGCTTTACAGCTGTAACTAAAAGATTTGCAATTGAATATGAACATTCCATTCTCTCCATGATTTCAATTACACACAGGATTATTTTAAGGATTACGTTTTGCCCATGAATCACGAAGAGTGACAATTCTGTTGAAAACAGGTTTACCAGGAGAGGAGGCGATCTTATCAGCACAAAAGTACCCTTGCCTCTCAAATTGCACCTGAATTCCTGGAGAGATGTCTCTCAATGAGGGTTCTACCTGGCAGCCATCTAGTATTGTGCGTGATCCTGGGTTAAGATGTATTGTAAAATCAACATCTTTGTCATTATCAGGATGTTCTGCCATAAACAGCCGATCATACAAGATGACGCTGCAGGAGAGTGCATGGTTGGCAGAAACCCAGTGAATAGTGCCTTTGACCTTTCTTCCATCAGGCGAACATCCTCCTCGCGTCTCTGGGTCATAGGTGCAATGCAGTAAGGTGATTTCTCCGGTATCATCATCTTTTTCAAATGAGACACAGGTAATGTAGTAGCCATACCTGAGCCGTACCTCCCGGCCTAGTCCGAGACGAAAAAATTTTCGTGGAGGATCTTCCAGGAAGTCACTGCGTTCAATGTATAATTCACGTGAAAAGGGCAGTAATCGTGTCCCGAATTCTGCTTTCTGTGGATGATTCTGGGCTTCAAGGCTCTCCATTTGATCCTCGGGATAGTTATCGATGATGACTCTGAGTGGGTTAAGAACTCCCATCACCCGGGGTGCAGTTTCGTTAAGGTCATCTCTGACGGCGTTTTCCAGTACACCCATATCAATCCAACTTTCTTTCTTACCAATTCCTATCAGTTCACAGAATTTTCTGATAGACCCCGGGGTATAACCACGCCGCCTTAACCCGGATATCGTCAGCATGCGAGGATCGTCCCAGCCGTCCACATGGCCTTTATTAACCAATTGCAATAATTTACGTTTACTCATGACAGTATACGTCATGTTGAGTCGTGCAAATTCTATCTGTCGTGGGTGACACTCAGTCTGCAGGGTATCAAGGACCCAATCGTAGAGCGGACGATGATCTTCAAACTCCAGCGTGCAGAGAGAATGGGTGATTTTTTCTAACATATCCGAAAGACAGTGGGTGTAGTCATACATCGGATAGAGGCACCAAGTGTTCCCGGTTCGATGGTGAGCAACCTTAAGGATTCGATAGATAACGGGATCGCGCATGTTGATATTAGGCGATGCCATATCAATCTTTGCTCGCAGGACACGGCTGCCGTCGGTAAATTCACCCGCCTTCATTTTACGAAAAAGTTCAAGATTAATCTCCGGAGTACGATCGCGGTATGGGCTAGCTTTTCCGGGTTCCGTAAGGGTTCCACGATAGTGTCGAATTTCATCGGCAGTCAGGTCGCAGACATAGGCTTTACCTAGCAATATGAGCTGCTCGGCAAAATGGTAGAGTTGCTCAAAGTAATCCGAGGCAAAATAGAGGTGTTGCTGCCAGTCGAAGCCTAGCCAGCGAACGTCCTCTTTGATCGATTCAACATACTCCTCTTCCTCTTTACTCGGGTTGGTATCATCAAATCGGAGATGGCACCTGCCGCTATGCTCGTTGGCTATTCCGAAATTGAGACATACAGATTTTGCATGGCCTATGTGCAGAAAACCGTTGGGTTCTGGAGGAAATCTGGTTATCGGCTGAGAGTGTTTGCCACTCTCCTTATCTTCTGAGACAATCTGGCGAATGAAATCGAGCGGTCTGTCATCTACGGGTGGGTGATTTATATTCATCTTTTTTCGGGAATCTTCAGGAGTAGAGTTGGGGTGTTTTTTTCAATCGTTCAACTACTTTCTCACGACCAATAACCTGCAAAATATCGAACATTGAAGGACCGGCTAATTGGCCGGTTACAACGGTTCGCATGCCATTTATGATGACACCGGGTTTCACGTCGGCTTGCTGAGCGCATTCTCGGGCAAGCCGTTCAGTTTCGTCGATAGAAAAAGAGGCCATCTTCTCATATTCCGCGCCAAGTTTTGGCAACCAGGTGCTCAGGCCAGCATATTTGAGAATGTTTTTGTTTAATGGCTTTTGCTCTATGATGTAATCATCAGCAAAATAGGCACGACCCATCGAAGTAAAATCATTCAGGGTATGAAAACGCCCCCTGATCAGCTCCAGAGTATCGAGGTACCATTGTTTCTTTTCCTTATCATACGATACATCCCAGAGATTTTCTTTGATAAGCACAAGTTTGACCATTTCAGCAAGTGCTGAGATGTCCATGGTACGAAGATAATGTTCATTGATTGCAATCGCTTTGGGATCTGTGAAAAATTTTTCATCCCCTTTGCGATAATTGAAGATCGAGCTAGATCGATTAATCCGCTCCAGAGAAAACGCCTCAATGAGTTCTTCGCGAGTGAAAATTTCGCGATCATCTCCCGGCGACCAGCCAAGCAGAACGAGAAAATTATTAAAAGCCCACGGTATAAAACCACGTTCTTTGTAAAAATGAACTGCGACAATTTCCCCGTGACTGCGTTTGGAAATCTTCGCTTTCTTGGTGTCCAATGTCAGCGGCATATGAGCAAAAACAGGCAGCGGTGCCTCTAAGGCCTCGTAGAGTAAAAGTTGCTTTATGGTATTGGTCATGTGATCCTGCCCTCGAATAACATGGCTGATTTTGTCCCGGATATCATCAACAACATTGCAGAGCAAATAGAGCGGTTGTGCATTGGAGCGCACAATCACAAAATCATCGAGTTCTTTATAATCGCTTTCAATCATTCCCAAAACCTTATCATCATAGCCGATGGTTCCGGTTCGTTGAGGTACCTTGAAGCGAATGACAGAAGCAAGGCCTTGAGCTTCTTTTCGGGCGATTTCTGCTCCAGACAGGTCTCTGCAGGAACCATCGTAGCCAAGCACCTGTTTGGCAGCTAACGCTGCCTCGCGCTTGCGGTCAAGTTCATCTTTCGTGCAGAAACATTTATATGCTTTTCCATTTGCTAACAGTTCTTGCGCCGAGGACCGATGATCATTGCTGAAATCTGTCTGAAAATAGGGTCCTTCATCCCAGTCGATACCGAGCCATTGAAGGCCGTCAAGGATGCCCTCAATGGAATCCCTGGAGGACCGATCTACATCAGTATCTTCAATTCTTAATATGAGCTTTCCTCCTGTTTTACGAGCGTAGAGCCAATTGTAAAGAGCCGTTCTTGCACCGCCAATATGAAGATAACCCGTGGGACTCGGTGGAAAACGTAGTCGCGTCTCAGTCATGTTAAATCCTCGATGGTCTCAACTCAATGAAAGTAATGGATATAAACTAATAGAGCATTCTAAAGTGTAAGCATGAATTTTGTCTATGCCTATGACAAACTGTTGATGATTCTGCTGTTCTCCGCAGCTAGTAGGGCAGAGGTACCAGATGATTTGTGGGCTATATATCTTCTTAGAGGACATAGTTCAATAGATTACATACGATCGCTTGTAGATAATGTGAAAAACTAATTCGCCCTGTTATTCAAATGGTATTTCTGCCTATTATTCTGGTTGTTCTCTGAGACTGAAAACTGTATATTTCGCCTTTTCGATGAGATGTACTAAGATAGTACTTCGTTGAGAGCTGCAGTTTCCTGATACCTGAATAACAGCGAGACCCGCCAGGTTTCTCAGATGTGAATTAATGGTGATTAATTGCAAGCAATTAGGAGTTGTAATGAGAGTTCTGATTAGTGATAATCTGTCTCCCATCGGAGCAGACATATTGAGAGATGCTGGTTTGGAGGTTGATTTCAAGCCGGGTATGACCCCCGATGAAATAAGAGCGATCATTGGTGGTTACGACGGTCTGGTCATTAGAAGTTCGACTAAGGTGACAGCAGAGTTGTTGGAAGCAGCCGGTCGGCTGAAGGTTGTTGGCAGAGCAGGTATTGGGCTGGACAATGTTGACGTTGCTGCGGCAAGCCAAAAAGGTGTCATTGTCATGAACGCTCCTGATGGTAATGCAACAACCACAGCAGAACATGCCGTTGCCATGATGATGGCCTTGTCACGAAACATCCCTCAAGCAACATCTTCTATGAAATCAGGTAGATGGGAAAAGAAAAAATTCATGGGCCGTGAGCTCACCGGAAAAACTTTCGGTGTTGTCGGTATCGGCAGAATAGGGGGGATAGCTGCCAGCAGAGCCCAGGGCCTGAAAATGAAAACGATTGCCTATGATCCCCATATGCCCATGGAGATAGCCGAAAAAATTGGTGTCGAACTTGTCAGTCTTGAAGATCTTGCCAAACGTGCAGATTATATCTCTGTTCATGTACCATTAACCAAAGAAACCAGAAACATGATTTCCACAAAATTTTTTACCAATATGAAAAAGGATGCAATGTTCATCGATTGCGCCAGGGGTGGCGTCTGCGATGAAAAAGCCTTGTACGAGGCACTCAAACATAATGAGATTGCCGGGGCTGCTTTCGATGTCTTTACCCAGGAACCGACCACCATGGAAAATTGTCCCCTCCTGGGACTGGATAATTTCATCTGTACACCGCATCTTGGAGCATCCACGAGTGAGGCTCAGGAAAATGTTGCAGTCGCCATTGCAGAGCAGATTGCTGATTATCTGATAAAAGGCTCTGTAACCAATGCCATTAATGTGCCATCGGTGAGCGATGATGTGCTCGCCAAGGTTGGGCCCTATATTATCCTTGGCGAAATGCTTGGCTCCATGCATATGCAGCTTGCCAAGGGGAGTGTTCAGGAAGTAGCGCTCGAGTATGGCGGCGGTCTAGCGGAGCAGAATGTTAGTCCGATAACCGTGGCCTTTCTTAAAGGATTGTTCACACCTATCCTTAAAGATGCTGTAAACTATGTGAATGCCCCCATTATTGCCCGCGATCGTGGCATCAAGGTCATTGAATCACGAACACAGCGCTCAGACGATTTTACCAATACGCTCTCGATTAAAGTTACCACTGGTGAAGGAGTGAATGTCCTCGTCGGAACCGTGTTTGGCAAGAATGAACCGCGCTTGGTACGACTAAATGATTTTCGGCTTGAGGCACTTCCCCAGGGACCCATGCTCCTTGTATTTAATAATGATGTTCCAGGTGTTATAGGTGCTCTTGGCACAGAGCTTGGAAAAGCTGGGGTCAATATTTCACGCATGACCGTCGGCAGAGATGAACATAAGCAAAATATTATCTTCCTCGGCACGGACCAACTTATTTCAAGAGAACTGCTTAAAAAAGTCAGAGCTATAAAGAATATCAACGACGCGCAGGGATTTGACCTTTGAAATTTTTGCAGCGAATACCAACTGAATGCTAATTTAAAAACGGGTTATTATGGAAGAGAAAAGTGCTCAAGACGTCTGTGGAGAAGGACAGGTACCTGATCAAGATGGTAAATGTGTTATGCCGGAAGTAACCTTTTCAGCCTTCGTTATGTCCCTGAATACCTCAGCGCTCTATCATCTCGGGGAACTTGCCGACCCAGACACTGGGCAAAAAATTGCCAATCTCGAACTGGCGCGGCATGCCATTGATACACTTGCCGTACTGGAGGAAAAGACTAAAGGCAATCTGACTGAAGAAGAGACCGAGTTGCTTAAAAATATTCTCTACGATATCAAGATTCGGTTTGTAAAAGTCGCCCAGAAATAAACGGATTATCAGTTTCGGGATACTTTAGATTGCTGGTATCAAGGCGTTTTTTTTGTTTGGGGTATTACTTTGATAGAGATGTTCGCTCCAGCCAAGATCAATTTGAGTTTATGTGTTCTTGGTAAAAGAGAAGATGGGTATCATGATGTTGTTACCCGCATGCAAAAGCTGGATCTATGTGATGTTCTCACCATGACCCGAACTGATCGATCCGGAATTACCTTGTCGTCTGATGATTATGGTGTCCCGCATGGAAATGATAACCTGGCGGTCAAGGCAGCTCAAATCTTTCTGAAATCTCTCGGTGCGACCAGAAATGACGGAGTTTCCCTGTCGTTAAAAAAAAATATTCCAATAGCAGCAGGCCTTGGCGGTGGAAGCAGTGATGCCGGAGCGGCACTGCGGGGACTCAATAATTTGTTTGGCTCTCCATATAATGACGATCAGCTCATCGATATGGCTCGTCCGCTTGGCGCAGATGTTCCTTTTTTTGCTTCGCCATATACTGCGGTTCAGGCCACCGGAATTGGTGATCGTCTGCGTCCAGTAAAAGATCTAAGTGAGTATTGGTACATGCTTGTCAATCCAGGTTTCACGGTTTCTACCCGCTGGGTCTTTGAAAATTATAGATTGACAACTTCTGAGAAAAATTCTACATTTCCAGGTTTTCAAAATAAAACGGCAAGCGTGTTCGATCCAGCAATGATGCACAATGATTTGGAGCAGGTAACCATGTCACGGTACCCCATCGTCAGGCAAATCAAGGATTCCCTTCTGGAAGAAGGTGCAAAAGCTGCAATGATGTCTGGTAGTGGGCCGACAGTATTTGGCTTGTTTGAGCATCATACCTGGACCGAAAAACATAAAGAGCAACTGGTCGAAAGATATTCGACACTATATGGCAACCAGGTGTATTCAACCTGCATTTATGCTGGGGCGTAGCCAAGTGGCAAAGGCACCGGGTTTTGATCCCGGCATTCGTAGGTTCGAGTCCTACCGCCCCAGCCAATAGTGATGTAATTGTCACAACCCTGACTAAAGAAGGCATGTAAACATGGGCAATGTAATGAAAATCTTCTCTGGCAGTGCTAACTATCCCATGGCGCAGGAGATTGCTGCACATCTTGATATGACGGTTTCCAATGCTGAAGTCAGAAAATTCAGTGATGGAGAGATTTTTGTTGAAATCAAAGAAAATGTCAGGGGGACGGACTCCTATATCGTTCAGCCGACGTGTACGCCAGTTAATGACCATCTCATGGAGCTTGTCATTATGGCCGATGCGCTCAGACGTGCGTCAGCCAGGAGGATTACTGCGGTAATGCCCTATTACGGGTATGCCCGCCAGGACCGTAAAGTTGCCCCGCGCGTACCTATTTCAGCAAAAGTAGTAGCAGAAATGCTTATGGCCGTAGGTGTTAGAAGAGTGTTGTGCATGGATCTCCATGCCGGCCAGATTCAGGGGTTTTTTAATATCCCCGTAGACCATTTATATGCCGCTCCAGTGTTGATTAATTATATTCAGGAATCATTTAACGATGTGATCATGGTTTCGCCGGATGCTGGAGGTGTTGAGAGAACGCGAGCATTTGCCAAGCGAGTAAAATGCGGCCTGGCAATTATTGACAAACGAAGAGATAGACCCAACGAGTGCGAGGCTCTAAATGTTATAGGGGATGTGAAAGGCAAGGTTGCCATTATGATGGATGACATGGTAGATACCGCGGGGACGCTGTGCAGTGGGGCCGGAACATTATTAAGACATGGGGCCAAGGAAGTACACGCCTGTTGTTCCCATCCTGTTTTATCAGGACCAGCGGTAGAGAGGATCTCGAAGTCAGAAATCAAGTCACTCGTTGTTACAAACTCAATTCCACTCCAAAGAGCATCTCAGGAATGTGAAAAAATTAAGGTCCTGTCCGTTTCTTCATTATTGGCCGAGGCAATCCACCGTATTCACAATGATGATTCTGTCAGTTCTCTTTTTGTCTAACTGACGTTAACCAGCTTTATTTTAATTAAATAAATCTCTGACCCGTTTAATCCATAATCGAAGTGCACCAAGGTCAGATGTAGGAGGAAAATATGATTACCAAAGAAATACCTGCAGCAGTAAGGACGGCTTTTGGTAAAGGACCAATGAGAAGGGTGCGCCTAGCTGGAAAAACCCCCGCAATTGTCTATGGTGGTGGCTCCGAGGCACAAGCTCTTGAATTTGAGACAAAGGTTCTTTTTAACGAACTGCTCGATATCCAAGGACGCAATGCTGTCATTACATTGAAGATAGACGATGGTACCGAAAAAAAGGTGCTGGTCAAGGAGATTCAAACAGAACCGGTGAAAGATGTTCTCTATCATGCCGATTTTTTGGAATTGGTTATTGATAAACCCGCCCAGTTCTCCGTACCTATTACCTATACCGGCAAAGCAAAAGGTGTCGATCTTGGCGGTATTCTGCACGTAGAAAAAACCGAAGTATTGCTCAAAGGTCTTCCTCTTGCCATTCCAGATGAATGCACAATAAATCTCAATCCTCTTGCTATCGGTGATAAAGTCGTTGCCGGAGACCTGGCAATACCCGATGGCATCGAGCTTCTCAACGATCCTGAAATGGTCTGTGTGGCCATCATTAAACCATAACAGCTGGCCATATCGTCTCTGGCCTGCAGCTATCTATGCTAGCACAATAAGCCTGGTTCAAATCATCCGGAAGGAGATCGCTCATTCCGGATGTTCTATTTCAGGGTAAGCTTATGGCACCAAATGAGTACCTGATTGTCGGTCTTGGTAATCCAGGACCCGACTATGATAGAACCAGACATAACGTTGGTTTTATGTATCTGGATTATTTCGCTCAAAAAAACAATCTGGTGTTTGCTTCAAGCAAATGGGATGGCCAACTGGTCCGCTCTCACCACTGGGGAGCCCGTATTATCTGGCTTAAACCTCAAACCTATATGAATCGCAGCGGCCGAGCGCTTTCGGGTGTTGCCAATTATTATACTATACCAGTAGAACGCATTCTTGTTATACATGATGACCTCGATATGCGTCCAGGCAGGATAAAATTCGTTCATGGAGGCGGAATTGGCGGCCATAAAGGCATTAAATCGATTGTTGCCTCTCTTGGGGCTCATGAGTTCTTCCGCTTAAAAATTGGCATCGGCAGACCAGGAATAGGGGAGACACATCCTAATATGGAAGTTGATAAATTCGTCTTGTCGGATTTTTCAAGCACTGAAACTTTATTGATTAAGGATCGTTTTGATCTGCTTGAAGAAGGGATCGGCTCATGGGTAGTTGGAGATGTTAATCGAACGCTTAGTATTCTAAATAGCCTGAAATAGACACCCTTTCGACTACTCTTTT
>JABDPQ010000086.1 GCA_013042695.1 Desulfobacterales bacterium
ACCACAAACAACCCCATTTTATTTCGTGCCGAACCTGTCGGATGCACGGGTACCGTATTGCATAAAATGTTCAAAGAGGCTGGTGTGGCAATACCTAAAAATGTTGCGGGAGGCATGCTTGCCGCAATCTTGAGCGACACGGTAAATTTCAAATCGCCTACCTGCACGGATGATGATAAAGCGGCTGTTAATGAGCTGAAAAATGTCGCCGGAATTGAGGATACAGAGGCTCTTTTCATGGATATGCTCAAAGCCAAATCAGCTGTTGCTGGTGTACCTGCAAAAGACCTGCTCTTTCGTGACTATAAAGATTTCGATATGAAGGGCAATAAAATTGGTGTCGGTCAGCTCGAACTTGCTACTATAGAACAGGTTGCAGATATCCGAGAGGCTCTCATCGAAGCTATGAAACAAGTTAAGGCCGACGGACGCCATAGCGTCCTTCTTATGCTCACAGACGTAGTGAAGGAAGGAACTGATCTGGTAGTATTGTCAGATGATCCCGCACTCGTGGAGAACGCCTTTGGCTCTTCACTTGAGAATTCATCCATGTGGATAGACGGCATGATGAGCCGTAAGAAACAAACAGTACCAAAACTTCAGGAAGCTTTTGGGTGTTAACTCCATCATAGACTATATCAGTCAAAAAAAGGTCAGAATCTCATGTGCATGCGATTCTGACCTTTTTTGGATTGAACAGGCAGACTTACAACAAAAACGATCGTTTCCTTTGTAGTAAAACCTCAAATTTATTATTGCTCACAACCATTATCTGCTAATGCCATACGACTCGCAGCATGTTAGAACGCGTTATACGTTATTGAACTGTAGGAGTTGTAAGACTCTCACCTGATGTGTGCTGCGAGATCCCTCTGCGAGCATGCTTGATTTCATCTTTAATAGAATTAACCATCGTCAAGATATCAGGATCATCGGGAATAGAAGGTCTCAGTGCGATGATGGCTGAGGTAAAACTGCTTGCAGCTTCTTTTTGGGCAGAGTCATCTAGCTTGCTTTCGACATCAGCTAACGCTGCTAAAATCTGCTGCTTGCTCTTTTTCAGGCCTTCCTGTCTTTCATTGAATACTTTTTTATCGATGTTTTTTTTGGCACCTAAACGTTTGCTTTGCAGCTCGTTAGCCGCCAGACGATTTTTTAATAAGGCGCGCTGCCTTGCACTATCCTCTTTCCAGCGCTTATACCGCCAAGAGATTTCCAAGAATCCAAGATGCTTACCTTGTGATCCCGTTTGAGTAATGAGCGTTTGATTGATGAGATGAGGGTTGATCGTGCCGATCGATTTGTCTGCCCCGATAATTATATCTATGTCTGCTGAAGACTGGGCAATGGCTATATTTTGCTGATGAGAAAGGCTTGACAGCAGAACAACCAAATCATGAGTTTGAGCAATTTTGGGCAGGAGCGTTTCTAACTCTTTATTACCGTCAGTTATATCATAGTCACCAGTGCTTTGTATGGATTTTCCTGTCAAACCAATCAAGCCGATTTTAAAGTTCTTAAACAAAACTGTTTTGAATGGTGCAAAAACTCGATTTCCCATAGGACCATAAATGTTTGCGGAAACCCAGGGTATAGCTGAAACAGAAGAGTTTTTAAGAAAAGCCAGTCCGCCTGAAAGGTCATATGGGCCGACAGCGATAGCTTCGTACTTCATCTTCTTGTATATTGTTGCTATTCCTCGTGCGGTGATTTCTTTTTTGGTCAGCTCCCTCCCTCGCTTAACCCGATTAAACAGCAAATTACCTGCATCAACGATCAGGTGCGGCAAGTCATCTTGGGATAGTATCTCATTTATTTTGTGTGATTTCTTAGACAGACCGCCTAATTGATTACTGCTTCAACCGCAAGCTTCAAGTTCTCCAAGCACATTTGCTGAATAGAAAAGTTTGAATACTGTTTCAGCTGCTTTTTCTTCATCCCTGTCTGCACTTCTACATAAATGCGGTATACAGATCAGAAGAGAAAAACAGATGAGTATCTGTAGGATAGTTTTTTTCATGAGGAATTGTGTCTTTTCTGCTTGAGCAATTTTTTCCATTTTTCAAGTCGTTCCTTAATAAGAGATTCATAGCCCCGGTTAGTTGGCTTATAAAACGTTTTCTCTTCAATTTCAGGCGGCAGGTGAGACTGTTCGACAAAACCATTTTTGAAATCATGAACATATTTATAATTCTTTCCATAACCCAATGTTTTCATTAAATGCGTCGGAGAATTCCTGATATGCTTGGGAACAGCAAGTGTGCCTGTCTCTTCAATGACCTTGTGCACTTCCTTTGAGGCAGTGTACACAGCATTACTTTTTGGCGCAGTGGCGAGGTAAATAACCGTTTGAGCAATACAAAGCTCTCCTTCAGGTGACCCGAGAAACTGAAAAGCAGATCGGCTCGAAGTTGCCTGAACGAGAGCGTGGGGGTCAGCAACTCCGATATCTTCTGAGGCAAATCGAATTAGACGCCTTGAGATATATAGTGGATCCTCACCTGCCTCAATCATTCGATAAAACCAATAGATGGCTCCGTCGGGATCTGAATCTCTCAAACTCTTATGCAGTGCAGAGATATGATTGTAGTGTTCCTCACCGTTTTTGTCATACCGAAGCGTTCTTTTTTGGCTCGCCTCTTCGACAATCGTAAGAGAGATTTCAAATGAATCTCCCTGAGATCTCTTTCGATTGCAAGCAAGGGTTGCGGCAACCTCGAGAATATTAAGCGCTTTGCGAGCATCTCCATCTGCAATGCGTGCAAGAAATGCCAATCCTTCATCGGCAAGGTTGAGTCCTAAATTCCCAAGCCCCTGATCGGAATTTTTAAGCGCGTTTCTCACTATTTTTTTTAGGTCACTCTCCGATAACGGTTCAAGTACAAGAACTCGACATCGCGACAACAGCGGTGCAATAACCTGAAATGAGGGGTTTTCAGTCGTTGCACCAATCAGCGTCAGTAAACCGCTTTCTACGTGAGGCAGAAAGGCATCCTGCTGACTTTTATTGAATCGGTGAATCTCATCGACAAAGAGAATAGTTTTAAGACCATTTTTCTGTTGTTGTTCTCTTGCTTCTATAACGATTTTTTTTACCTGCTGAATGCCCGATAACACAGCCGAAAAAAATACAAAATGTCCGCCCACTGCCCCGGATAGAATTGTGGCAAGACTTGTTTTTCCTGTTCCCGGAGGACCCCATAGAATCATCGATGGAATGCTACCTGAGTGCATCAATTCTCTCAGTATTTTCCCTTTTGCCAGTATCTTTTCTTGGCCAAAAAAATGTTCTGCACGAACTGGGCGCATTCGTTCGGCAAGTGGAACAGGACTATCAAGCGGGTGACTTCTTATCATGAATTAAAGCTCAGAATATTCGATTGAGTTGTTATCTCAATCATAGCGGCGAATGATGAGAAAAACAATGACATTACCTTCGATGATCAATCATAGCAGATTGAATAAGAGTAGGTAACGTGCAGCTTCAGGTGCACGATCGCGCAAAGATCCTCAAGCAGACGGTATGGTTCTATTATTTTTTTTGGTCACAAATGTAGGTTGCACCATCGATGCTAACCTTGTCGCCGAAATACAGCTTTCTGCCCCGACGGATCTCTTCTAAATCGTTTACATTAACTGCACCATCAAGAATTCTAAGTTTTGCCTCAAGCCCATCGCCGACGGCTTCAGCCTGTTTTAAAAATTGACCGAGCTTGATGGGATATTGTTTTATAAAGATATGTGTGACCATCACATCTTCCTTTTTTAATAGGTAAATAAGATGATATATTCAGCCTTCTGCCATTTCACTGAAACCAAATAAAACGAAATAGTCTTGAGAAATAATGTAATTTACCAGGTGAAAATGAGCCATAGCCATATTGCAATTGTCTTATTTACAAAATTATATCAATTTGTTACTTCACTGCCAATGAGAAGATCTCACCAGCTTGTACTTAAAAGACAAAGACACAATAGCCGCTATTTTTGAGATCATTCGATTATTCTATTTTCAAAGATAATCTGGCAGGTTATTATGCCAGTCTGGAAGAATTAAAATAATTTCAATGAAACAGAGAGATCGGAGGATTAATTATGTTACAAAGGGTTTTAGGTGTTGTTATTATGTCTTGTCTTGCCATGTACGGTATGTTTAGCCTGAGTGGTTGTTCTTCTCAAACTGCTGCAGCTCCCGTGGCAGATCTTGCGCCACTTTCAAACTCGGTAGGTAATTTTGAAGATATTGAACTCCCATCTGAAATGAAATGGAACAGCAAGAAAAGCATGGCTATTAAAACCGATTCATTCCGAGGCGGAATTCTAGAATATTCTGGAAAAGTTGAAATTAATTCATTGAAAGATTTCATCATCCAGTCAATGAAAAACAATCAATGGAAACATGTTGGTGAGGCGTCCTACGAAAATATTCTCGTGGCGTTTACTAAACCAAATAAAACCTGCATGATTACTTTAGAAGAAGGTTTTGGCGGTTCGATGGGAAAAACCTTTATAAAGATGTATATTACCGTTGATGTTGCAGCAGGTCAGAGACTAAATCCTTTTGGGGAGCCAGTGAACAACTAACTCAGGCTAACAATTTATCTCTTTAGTAGTCCATTCAGCGGTATGATCATAACTAAATGGTGGTGCCGCTGAATGATGCTGTACGCCTGCCAGAATCTCTTTTGCTTCTTCCGGGGCCTCCCATTCCCTGCGCTTCTTTTGTTTATTGCCTGAAGAACTCCTTCTCGCAGCGCGAACACCATTATCTAAATTGTGCCTTTATTTTTCATTGCTATATGATTTAAGGTAGTAGATAGTGAACAGATAGTGATGTGATAGATTATTTTACCAAACAGAAACAAGTAGATAATTGATATGACAGTTGAAAGAAGCAAACAAATGTTGGCTCTCGAAAAAGCCAAGCAAGTGCTTCTCAATGCTGAAATAGAGCGTAAGAAGAAATTCACCTCTCACCTTGTCCAACAATTCTCATCTGGGAATAAAGAAGTACTCAAAAAAGATGACTTTGCCGAGGACGCCGGACACTATTTATATCATTTATATCAAGAAGGAGACCGTGCTAAAATCCTCAAGATCGTGCCAATGTTTGGGGTCTGTGCCCTTGATGGCGATCTGAAACTTCGTGAGAACGGAGTTAAGGTAATCTCAAAACTTACCACTTTGCTCATCGGCAGCAACGACCTGGAAGTGTTCCTCACCCTGTTCGAGGCGCTCACTGACTGGTTTAAACATGAAATAACTGTTATCGATGGATATTCACATGCTTGCAAACAGCTCAGCACACTCACACAAAAATTGCTTGGAAACAAAAAATATTGGCAAGAAACTGAAAGCTTGCTGATTCATTTACACTCAGTTCAAACTGGCACCATTGAAAAAGATATCTCGCTTCGTGAAATATCGTCTAAGCTTCTTGAAGGTATTGCCACCAAGAGTATCCTGGACAAACTGATACGAAGCTATCTTTCTGAGCAAGAGGCATCACCTCAGATTGCCGAAAGACTCTTATCAAACCTTGGGCCGCGAGCGGTGATCTGTTTGTTGAATACACTAATGCATTCTGAAAGCAAAGAAGATCGCCTCCTGCTAATCAAGCTGATACCGGAATCTGAAACCGATGTCGTGCCTGTGCTCAGTGAATGCTTAAAAAAGAAACCTCCGTGGTATATCGTCAGAAATGTAATTTTCATCATTTCAGAACTCAATAACCCGGCATTATATGATCTGGTCTCTCCCTATCTTTCCCATAAAGACTTGAGGGTTCAGCAACAGGCATTGAGTTGCATCACTAAAATTAGCGGCAAAGATCTCAAGTCACGAATGATCGAGGCACTGCCTCTTGTTGACGATAGACTGAAAATACAGATTATAATGCAATTTGGTCAGG
>JABDPQ010000095.1 GCA_013042695.1 Desulfobacterales bacterium
GACCAAAGGCGAGAGGGTCATTGCTGTATCACGAGTGATTAAAGATCATATCCTGTCAAATTATGATGTTAACCCGACAACACTCGAGCTCATTCATGGTGGGTACGATCCATTAGCCTTTGATCCCGATAATGTCACCGAAAATCGAGTTAATCAACTCAGAGAGAAATGGGGGATTGCAGATGATGGGCAAGTCGTCATCATGTTGCCGGGAAGACTTACATCATGGAAAGGTCAGGATGTTTTCATTACTGCACTTGGCTCGATTGCTGATTTGAGTTTTACCGCCTTATGCGTTGGCGATACAGAAGACAATCCTTCATTCACCAGGAAACTCAGAGAGAGAATTGCCTCCCTTGGCCTGTCAAATAAAGTTAAGCTTGTCGGTCATTGCCAAGATATGCCTGCGGCGTTAAAACTTGCTGACTTGGTTGTCTCTGCTTCTTCCAGCCAACCGGAAGCTTTTGGCAAAGTCGCTATCGAGGCCATGGCAATGGCAAAGCCTATCATCGCGACAAAACATGGTGGCAGTCTTGAAACCATTCTCGATAATGAAACAGGCTGGCTCGTCGAACCCTCTAACCCTGCAGCACTGGCTGATGTGCTGCGAAACGTTGTTACTGACAAAGCCAGGTTAACCAATACCGGTCAGAAAGGAAGGACTTGGGTTCAGGAGCAGTTCACGGCACAACGCATGTGCGAAAAAACAGTTGATCTTTATACATCACTTCTTGACCAAAAGTCTAAAAGAAAAACGAAAGAGATCTTGTCAGTTGTTCAATTGCTACCCGAACTTGACAGTGGCGGTGTTGAGCGGGGTACACTTGAGATGGGCAAATATTTGGCTGAGCACCATCATCGCTCATTTGTCATTTCCGGTGGCGGGCGACTTGTAAACCAACTCATTACGGAAGGAAGTCATCATATCCCGTGGAAGATCGGTGCCAAAAACCCCAGCGTTCTGAAGTACATTTTCTCGCTGCGTAGGCTTTTGATTAATGAACAAATTGATATCCTACACTTGCGTTCCAGAATGCCAGCCTGGATTGGCTATCTTACCTGGAAAACATTGCCAAAGGATTCTCGACCTACGCTGATAACCACATTCCATGGCTTTTACTCGGTCAATAAATATAGTGCAATAATGACCAAAGGGATGGGAATAATCGCGGTTTCCAATAGTATTGAAAAACATATCAGAGAAAATTATCAGTTTAAAAATGGCATCAAACTCATTTTCAGAGGAGTTGACAAAGATACATTTAATCCCGAAAATGTCACGGAAAGCCGGCTCGCTGAACTCAGGGAGCAATGGGGGCTTTCAGATGATGGACGCACCGTTATCATGTTGCCGGGTAGACTTACGTCATGGAAAGGTCAGGATGTTTTTATTGATGCACTTGGCTCGATCGCTGATTTGAGTTTTACCGCTTTATGTGTCGGCGACACAGAAGATAATCCTTCTTTCACCAAGCAACTCAGAGAGAGAATTACTTCTCTTGGCCTGTCAAATAAAATTAAGCTTGTCGGTCATTGCCAAGATATGCCTGCGGCGTTAAAACTTGCTGACTTGGTTGTTTCTGCATCTTCCAGTCAACCAGAAGCATTTGGACGTACCACCATCGAAGCCATGGCGATGGGCAAAGCAGTTATAGCAACTGCCCACGGGGGCAGCCTTGAAACAGTAAAACCGGGACAATCGGGATGGTTGGTGAACCCTGGTGATGCTGATGGTCTGGCGAGAGCTCTGAATGAAGCCTTAGCCTCACCTGAAAAGCTTGTTCGCTATGGTAGCGCTGGCAAAGAGATTGCCAACAAAACATTTACCACAAAGTCAATGTGTGAAAAAACAATTTCCTATTATAGAGAACTCATTGATCAGAGAACATCTTCCATCTCTCGATAACACCCCCTAAACTGCTGCCAAAATTTAGCTGCTTTCCCTCGATTTTGGCAAGGTCATGGTCATCAGAGTTGCTGACATCAGTAAGTAGAAATGGCCTTGTTGAGAATCGAAGAGAAGTGAGTTCATTAAACTTCCTGAAAGCATAGCAACCAGAACACCCTGCAGAAGCATACCCTTTTTGGTTGGCAATGATCGTGAAGCGATGAATTGTAAAAGAAAGATCAGCAGAAACAGAAAAAGACCGATCACCCCGAATTGAAAGGTAATGAAAAGGTATTCATTATGAGGATTATCCATCGATTTGATGCGAGTCGTCTTGGTTGTTTGCTCATATATACTGGAAAATGAGCCTGTGCCATAGCCAAGGACTGGCTTTTTCTTTATGAGTTCAAAACTTGTCAACCACCAATCAAATCTCTGCCCAATCGATGTTATTGACTTGTCTTGCTCATATGCTTTGATTTCCTTGACAACTTCATGGATGCGACCCGAGAAATTGTTTGAAGTGAAATAAAACAAAGTCAAGACAGTGCAAAAAACCAATAACCCGAATAGACATTGGATAAGCGTAAATCGCTGAATGAGAAAAAGCACCGTCAGAAAGACAAAGACAAACATGCCTGTTCGTCCCGGTGCAATATAAAAAATATTTACGACGGCAGCGAGAAAAACGAAAAGCCAGAAATATCTTAGTCGTTGGGCACTGACTGCACGGTGCAATGCCCAAAACGAAAGAACCGCCATAAAAAAGCTGTGAGTGATGTGGAAGACTAAGGAATGTCCATATCTCTGTTCAGGGATGAACTCAAAGAACATGCCATACGACAGTAACATGAGTATGACGCAACCCGCCACAAAGCTGTGTTCCGCTATTTTCTGATACTGTTTCAAGCCTGTGAGTAATGACAGCATCACAGGTAACAGTAGAAGTTCTCTATATTTCTTTAGTGTGTCCAATGCCTCGAGCGGTTCAACAGGAGTATATAGCAAAGCTAGACACATAAGTACAAAGAGTATGAGGGCTATGGCTGCGCTGGGATAGGAAATAAGAATGTGCGGAAGCTTAAGAAAGTTGCCGGATAGCAACCACATCAGAACAGCTAGTCCTGAGAATAACCCGAGAAGTGAGGTTGAAAGCGGTGTGAAGAAACAAGCAAGACAAACAAAAACACACCCTGTTTTTAGTAACTTGGCAAAGATATCGCTTCTTCCAGTTTCCACGTGAGGTGTAGTTTGTTCTTAGTGTTTAGGACCTTTGGACGCTCATTGAACTGAGGAATTGCTTGACCCGTTAAAACGAGCACTCCAAAAAACATTTTTATATGGTGTTGTCACTTTTAGCTGTATTGCATGTTGTAAAGCAGTTCATATTCCCCATTTTGTAAAATGAGATCATCGTGGGTTCCGTCCTCTATAATTTTCCCCTGCTTGATGACAATAATTCTATCTGCGTTTTTAATGGTCGATAGGCGATGCGCAATGACAAAGGTTGTTCTGTTTTTCATAAGATTTTCCAGGGCACCCTGAACTTCTCGTTCCGATTCAGTATCCAATGCAGATGTTGCCTCATCTAAAATAAGGATTGGGGCATTTTTCAGCAGTGCTCTGGCGATTGATATACGCTGCCGTTCTCCACCTGAAAGCCGGGCTCCCCCTTCACCAATTATGGTATTGATACCATTTGGCAGAGCTTGAATAAAATTGAGCGCATATGCTGCATATGCTGCTTGCTCAATTTCATCAGTTGAACTGTCAAGGCTTCCATAGGCAATATTATTTCTGACTGTATCATTAAATAAAATGGTTTGCTGGGTAACCATGGCTATTTGATTACGCAGAGAACGCATCGTAACATCTCTTATGTTCATCCCATCAATAGTGATACTGCCCTCGGTTACATCAAGAAAGCGAGGAATAAGATTTGTTAAGGTGGTTTTTCCACCTCCACTGGGACCGACAATTGCCAAGGTTTGGCCAGCCGGTACGCTAAGGTTAATATCAGCCAAGGCGACAGTTTCATCGTTATAGCGAAAGTGAACTCCTGCAAATCGAATTGTCTTTTTAAATGGTGGGAGTAAGATAGCTTCTTTTCTATCTGATATTTCAGGTTGAGTATCGAGTATGGTAAACACCCTCGCTGCGGCAGCAAGACCTTGCTGAATTACCGAATTAACCTTGCCTATTCTTTTGACCGGATCATAAGCAACTATCAGAGAGGTCATCAGGGCAAAGAACGTGCCAGGAGTGGAGGAACCGTCGATGACACCTTTGCCGCCGACTAATATGAAAAGTGCTATCGCCACACCACCGATAAATTCCATTAACGGGTGTTGCAAGCATCTGTACTTGGCATTCTTAACTGTTACATTGAATAGTGTGTCTAATTGTTTGTTGTATCGTTTATTTTCATGTTTCTCCATGTTGAATGCTTTGACAATGCGGTTACCGGTAATGGTTTCATAGAGCATGTTTGAAACCTGTGCTGTTTCCTCCTGGGCTTTGGTGCTTAGCTTACGAAAGATCTTTCCGAATTTGACAATGGGAAAGGCAGCGACAGGGAGTACTGCCAGACTAAAAAGTGCAAGTTTCCAGTTAAGGTAGAAAACGACACCCATG
>JABDPQ010000101.1 GCA_013042695.1 Desulfobacterales bacterium
CCGACTTCTTCTTATCTACTGTTCCAAGGTTCTCCGCGAGCAGGCCTTCATCAGTGTGGCAGGTGATGCAGCTTGATTCATCGGCACGAGATTGGGAACTGACTACCAAAGAAAGTGCCAGGGCGACAAACAGGAGAGCTACCATGTGGCAGCAGACCCGCAGGTAGCAGTTTGATGACATCGTGAGACCTCCGCAAATAGTTGATGTGAATGAGAGCTGCCGGCAGCAGCGTATCCTTTGCAGTGGCTGTATGTAGTACCATTTGAGCGCCGCTATTACAAGTTCTATTGCGGGCGAGTCGCAGACATACTAAGTAAGTTTTTGTGTTGTTTCAAAATGATGTGATGCAGGCGCCGCATCGTTGCAAAAAAAGGCAGAGAAAGTATACTCGAGCCTGCCTGAAATTCAGAGCCAGGCCGCAGAACATGTGAGTTCTGTACTGATACACCAGCGCAACAATGAGGCATAAATGCAATTTCTGGTGTAGCAAGCTGAAACAGATAAGGCGCAATTATTCAAGACTATGAATAAATTCCAGGCAAATGCACTTCTCATGGTTGCCGCCATCATCTGGGGAACGACATTTGTCGTCCAACAGGTTGGAACAGGCGGTCTCGAGGCAATCATGTTCACCGGTGTTCGCACACTGGTCGGTGCCTGTTTTATCCTACCCATGGCTTTACGCCAGTTCCAAAAAGTGCGTCGGGGGGATCTTATATTCACTGTTAGCGACTGGCTTGGAATTTGCGCAACCGGCCTGATACTCTTCACTGCTGCTGCTTTACAGCAATATGGAATTTTTCATACGACAGTCACTAATGCCGGTTTTTTGACGGCACTCTATGTGCCACTGGTCCCAATCATCTCGCTTGTCATTCTCAGACGCAAGGTACACTGGTCGGTTTGGCCGGCTTCGGTCTGTTGTCTTGTTGGTACTTATATCATGAGCGGTGCGCAGGGTCTTGATCTGCGGGTTGGTGATCTCTGGGTGATTGCATCGAGTTTGTTCTGGGCGCTGCATGTTATTCTGGTTGGTAGAATGGCGATGCGTACTCAGGCGCCACTGGTCGTGGCTTGTGGTCAGTTTTTCGCTTGCGGGATAAGTGGTACATTGCTGGGCTTGCTGATAGAGACGCCAACAGTGGCAGATTTTTCCGGTGCTCTTTTCGGCATTTTGTATGCCGGGCTTCTCTCCACAGGAGTTGGTTTTACCCTGCAGGTTGTCGGCCAGCGCTACACCCATGAAGCATATGCGGCAATTATTCTCAGCTCTGAGACTGTATTTGCAGGTATTGCGGGTTTCATCTTTTTGGGTGAACGCTTGAGCATGTTTGAAATGATGGGTGCAGCACTCATTTTTGCAGGTATTATAGCCGTTCAATTGCTGCCAATGTTACGGGCAAAAGCCCGTACACTTGAACCAGAAATGTGAGCACTCCGCAATCAGTCACAAAGATCTGAGAATTGGGTTAAATCGCTTGCTTTTTTATGTTTTTTTCTTTAACAAAAAGGGGTGCTGTACCACGTCCAAAGCAACATTTATTCCACACTGGCTCAGTCAATATGGTAGATATCATGCAGCCCGACAACTGTATATTAATGGTTGTATCAACAAAGAGTTTGTCCCTGAGCCTAGTGCTTTTTCACTATTTCACTTTACTACCAGGAGAATGGTATGTCTGTACACGTAGCTGATCATCCGCTGATCAGTCATAAGCTCGGTCTCATGCGGCAGAAAGTTATTTCCACCAAGGATTTCAGAGACCTTGCCTCAGAAGTCGCTCGGCTTCTCACCTATGAGGCAACCAAGGATCTGCCAACTCAGGCAAAAATTGTTAACGGCTGGGCCGGAGAGGTTGAAGTTCAGGAAATCAAGGGCAAGACAATCACAATTGTGCCCATTCTCAGAGCGGGACTGGGTATGATGGATGGAGTTCTCGATATGATTCCAACGGCCAAGGTGAGTGTTGTCGGTTACTACCGTAACGAAGAGACTCTGCAGCCAGTTGAATATTATGTCAAGACAACCAGTGAAATGGAGAAGCGCATCGCCTTGATTCTTGACCCCATGCTGGCCACCGGCGGTACGCTGATGGCAACCATTGCAACCCTGAAAAAGGCCGGCTGCAAAAGCATTAAAGGACTCTTTCTTGTAGCTGCACCCGAAGGAATCAAGCGTGTCACAGAGGTTCATCCGGACGTGGAGATATATGTGGCAGCGGTTGATGAACGACTCAACGAGATCGGCTATATTTTACCAGGCCTTGGTGATGCCGGAGACAAAATTTTTGGTACTAAATAATTACATCCGCTCAGCGAGCAGCACATAACTGTTGAAGAACCACAGAAGCTTGAAAAGACAAGTCAAACCAGAGAGGAGAAAGAGGATAACATGTCAGTTGAAATGCCAAATTCAGATTACAGGTTCCGGCTAAGCGACAGTCTGCTCGGAGCTCAAATGCTTTTTGTCGCTTTTGGAGCCTTGGTCTTGGTGCCGATTCTAACCGGTCTTGACCCCAATGTTGCATTGTTTACAGCTGGAGCAGGTACGCTTGTTTTCCAAATCATCACCGGAGGAAAAGTACCGGTTTTTCTGGCCTCGTCTTTTGCCTTTATCGCCCCGATCATATATGGCGTGCAGACCTGGGGTGTACCTGCAACGATGTGCGGTCTCACAGCAGCTGGATTACTGTACGTCGTCTTGAGTATATTCATACGAATTTTTGGATCCGACATCCTGCACAGGATACTTCCGCCCGTGGTCACTGGCCCGGTAATTATGGTTATTGGACTTGTTCTTGCTCCAGTTGCAGTGCACATGGCAATGGGGCGAACTGGTGATGGGACGGCCTGGCTGGTGCCTGAAAAAACGGCCATGATCATTGCTGGGGTGGCCCTGGTAACAACAGTTCTCACCTCCCTGCTCGGAAAGGGGTGGCTTAAGCTGATTCCTATACTGTGCGGCATTTGTGTCGGGTACCTTGCTTCACTGTTTCTTGATATTGTTGGTTTTACGGCAGCGACCCAGGCTTCGTTTGATCCGGGTGCATTACAGAATTGGACTGCTCCAACCCTTATTACCATGACTCCGGTTGCCGAAAAAGCCTGGCTGGCAATGCCAAGTTTTGTTTTTCCTGAATGGAGCTGGCAGGCGATTTTCTTTATTGTCCCCGTGGCGATTGCACCGGCCATCGAGCATTTTGGGGATGTCCTGGCCGTTGGTTCAATAACCGGCAAGGACTATCTCAAAGATCCTGGCATAAAGAGCACCATGCTTGGCGACGGCATAGCCACTTCCCTAGCTTCCTTTCTTGGCGGTCCTCCAAATACAACCTACTCTGAAGTCAGTGGTGCGGTGGCATTAACCAAAGCCTTCAACCCGGCAATTATGACTTGGGCAGCCCTGTGTGCCATTTTACTTTCTTTTGTCGGTAAAATTGGGGCGTTACTGGCAACGATTCCCGTTCCCGTAATGGGAGGGATAATGATCCTGCTGTTTGGCATGATTACCGTCGTTGGTATTAATACGCTGGTGAGATCGGGCAAAGACCTTACAACACCAAGAAACCTGATCATTGTTGCGGTCATTCTCGTCTGCGGCATTGGCGGCATGAAATTTACTGCGGGCAACTTTGCTATCGAAAAGATCGGTCTTGCCGGTATCCTCGGTCTTTTGCTCAACCTTGTCCTACCGCAGGAAAGATAAGCACCAAATGAACGAGACAGAACACCTCAAAGTGTACATGGTCTGTCTCGTCTAAAGCGTGGCGTTGTTCTCGTGAGCCATGCTTGGTCAGCGTGCTTCACGGATTACTCTTGCCAACCATAGTTTCTATTGTTATTATCTACTCTTAGTATCGCCAAGACTGTCCTGGTTCCCGATTTTTGAAGACCGGTACCTATCATTCGCAGTAGAGAGAAGTTTTCGTTTTTTCGTACATGGAAACGTGAACAAGAGCTGTGAAAATCAACGAAAGGTACTAATACGTTCCAGCTCAGGCGAACAGCCGCCTGTCAATAACCTCTAACATAACAACAGGAGATGACATCATGAAACCAATGACCAAGAAGCTGCTTGCAGCCTTTTGCGGAGTGTCCCTTCTTGCAATGGGTGCCACAGGAGCTCAGGCCGCAAAAACGCTTGTATTCTGTTCCGAAGGAAGCCCCGAGGGCTTCAACCCGGCGTTTATGACGGCCGGAACATCATTCGATGCTTCATCACGTCCCGTTTATAACAGATTGGT
>JABDPQ010000103.1 GCA_013042695.1 Desulfobacterales bacterium
ATCAATCTTAACTATCGTCTTTTTCGCATTGCCGATGACATTGCCTGGAATCAAGGAGGAGCAAGAAACTTGGGTGCGGTGCATTCGGTTCAGAAAATGATTTTGACTGATTGCGATCATCGTTTCCCCGAGAAGCTGCTGAAGATAGTACTGGCAAGCAAAGTTCCAAAGAATACGTTGTACACATTTAAAAGAAATGATGCCAACGGCAAGGTGACCATAGGTCATCGAAATACTTTTTATACATCAAAGCAGGTTTTCTTTCAGACGCTGGGTGTAGATGAAGAATTTTGTGGAAATTACGGCCGCGAAGATATCTTCTTTCGAAGATTTGCCAGCAGGCTCGGGATTAAATTGCGTCATTTAACCAGACGGGTGAGGATTTTTTCTGCCGAAATAGACAGAGAGAAATCCTATCACAGTCTTGTCCGTAATGATGAGGTTAATAAACAGCTTCTTGAAAAGAAAAAAACCCTATTGAAAACAAAAGACTATTACAAGGCGCATAGTAATCAGTTCTTGAACTTCAGGTTTGCGTCAATTAAGGAAAACAACTTTGTTAAGGGTGGTCAGTAGCAACCTGTTATTTACGCATATGTTTTCATCAATCCAGATGATGATCTGCAGCACCCTTCTTAACTACTGATCTCTTATTTACCGACAAAAACATCCTCGTGAATCAACTCCGGTTTAAAGCGGCTGGTCTCCTTAAAGCCTTCATCCTCGGCCCAGCCAACGGGAATAAGGGCAAATGGAATAATGTGATCCGGTATCGAAAAAAGGTTGCGGCAGCCTTTCATACGATCTACTAGGGGGTATATGCCCGTCCATACGGTGCCAAGTCCCTCAGCGCGTGCTGCAAGAAGCAGGTTCTGCGTTGCGGCACTGCAATCCTGTACCCAGAAATCAGGCCATTTTTTCCCGGCAGGATCCCCGCAGACGAGGATTGCCACTGGCACCTGCTTGATCATTGTGCAATATGGGTGAATGGCTGGAACAGCGTCAAGTTTTTCTCGGTCCCTGATAACAATGAATTGCCATGACTGCTGATTTCCGGCAGACGGTGCCAGCATTGCAGCTGCAATCAGTTTTTCGACTAATTCGCTGGTCACCTCTGATTTACGAAACTTTCTGATGCTGCGGCGGGTTTTCAATACCTGGTAAAATTCCATCATCATACTCCTGTACTCATTTTTCTAAATAGGTATAATAAGGTAGTATAATCGATAATCTGTGGATTAAGACAATAACCATCTCAGGGCCATGGGCAAAGAGACAATTAAAAGAAAAGAGCTGTTTATACTCATTGCGGTTCTGTTGGGTTTTGTCATCCTGCTCTTTGTTGCCAATATGTATTTCAGAGAACGACAGGTAACCGATAAAGACAAACAAGAAGAAGAAATAGAGGTGGTCGAAGGGACCATCTCTCGTGAACCGAGTCAGGACGAAGCAGAACCCGAAAAGAGTTCTGAAACCATCGGTTCAACAGCGTTTTTCATCAAGCCGTCCGCTGCCGAAATGCTCACCGCTCTGCGCGAGTCAGATCCTTATGCACCTCAACAACCGCCGGAAGACAGCCCACCTCTCAAGGTTATGTGGCCAGGCTACTTTTTTTCTTTCGAGCAGCAGGATGACGGCACCACTATCGTCCAGCTTGATGTCGATGAAAACGGCTTCGGCGTTGTTCTGCTCTGCACTTTGAACCTGGCTGATTTTCCTGAGATTGAAAATCTTGAGCCGGGCAAGAAAGTATGGGTGGCCGGCATCGTTACCTCAATCGATATGGAAGGCACCGGGACTGTGCAGATCGATGCCGAACATATTCGTTATGAAGAGAGTCTTCTCGAGGCAATAAAACCGGCATCGTCCATGTCCTCTGAATAATTATCCCGGGGGCTGGAACATCTACATGTATGGTAATTTCAGGGCCGAATTACTCACTCCACTTATCTGCCGGTTCTATTTGTACCCGGGATTCATGGAACAAAGCCCCACCCCCCATATCTGCGCACTTCTGGGAAACAAGGTCGTTTATGCCTTTATTTTGGCTAGGACCTGGCCAGTAAATGCCTTCGGCAACAACGAGACCTCTCTGTGTATCTGTCGATACAATCGCTTTTCGTACCACGCTGCCGCGGAAATTATGCAGTCGTACCCTATCCCCTTCGTGGATATTTAATTCAGCCGCATCGTCGGGATGAATAATGACTTCACCGATTTCCTGATCATACATCTCGCCAAAGGTGCTGTTCAGCAGTTTATCATTGGGTGGAGTGATCAATTTATAGGGAAAGCGGGAAATCAGGTCTGGATGATCAAATTCAGCACCATCGCTTAAACATGGCCATGCCGGCTGAGTTGGGTCTGAATGGTTGCAGAACTGGAAACGCTCCCCGACACGAGCAAACATTGAGCCGTGCTGCCTGCCAAATTCTGATGCGACATACTGGCCATCCCGGTAATCATCGAGGCAGAATTCTTCAGACATCCCTTTTAGACTCGTAAAGTATGACATGAGGCGATCATTGAGTGTCTGTTGAAATGGGGGATCTGTATACCCCATATTCCTGGCCAGTGTCTGGAAAAAATCGAAATTACTCAGCGACTCTGCAACCGGCTCGATGACCTTATCAGCGATTCCCAGATAGAAATGTCCATAGGCAGAATAAAAGTCGCGGTTCTCTAGAAATGTTGTTGCCGGCAAAAGCAGATCCGCATATCGTGCGGTCGGTGTCATGACTTGTTCGTGGACAATGCTGAACAGATCTTCGCGGCACAAACCCCTTCGAACGGTTGTCCCGTCTGGTACGACACTGACCGGGTTGGCATTATAGACAATAAGCGCTTTAACTGCAGGATCTGCTGTCGTTAATGCCTGACCCAGGTGAATCATGTTTATTGTTCTGCTCTTCTCAGCTGCCAGTTGTGGAAACGTCAGCTTGGTCTGATCTCCGCTATAGGCACCTGAAAACAGCAAAATTCCTCTGCCCGGCTGGCCATCAAACAGGCCGCACCCGGCAGCAAGCGAGCTTATGGCCCGAACCGCCATCCCTCCCCGACTGTTCCGGGTCAGTCCAACACCAACCCGCATGAAAGTTTTCGGATTTTCTATGAGCAGTGAGGCGACAGCGTTCATTTGATCGATAGTTACGCCGCTTTGTTCAACAAATCTGGAAAGTGGCGTCCGGTGAAGATACGCTTCCAACTGCTCAAACCCATCAGTATCCGAAGAGATAAATGATGTATCGAGCCACTGTTTTTCAGTCAGTATTTTCAATATCCCCAGGGCAAGCGCTGTATCGCCCCCAGGACTCACCGGGATGTAGTCATCAGCAGATCTTGCGGTATCGTTGCAATACGGGTCAATAACCAGTAGACGGGCGCCAGCTTTTCTGGCTTTGGTCACGTACTGCCAGAAGTGAACGTTGCTCACTCGGACGTTGATCCCCCAGGCGATGATCAGGCTTGAATCGGCGGCAACATCGGGCGGGCTGCCACCTGCTTTTCCACAGTTCATTTTCCAGCCAGCCCCGGCAGCCGCGGAACAAATCGTCTGCAGATACTGGGTCGCTCCCATCTTATGGAACAAGGGAAAACCGGCAAATCGGTTTACAAGCCCCATGTTTCCAGCATAGCTGAACGGCAGGATCGCTTCACCGCCATGCTTTGTCAACATTTCTTGCAATTTTGAGACAAGGCGGTCCCAAGCTTCTTCCCAGCTGATTCTCTTAAAGCGCCCCTCACCTTTTTTACCGGTACGAAGCTGAGGATAGAGGATTCGCTGTGGGCTATACAGCCTTTCAGGATAACGCCTCATCTTGCGACAGATAAAACCATTGGTATATGGGTGCTCTGGATCACCAGCAAGAGAAATAACCCTGCCCTTTTCAACAGTTGCCAGCAATCCGCAGCTATCGGGACAATCAAGCGGACATATTGTTTTTTTGATGTTTTGCATAATAGAGGTATAAAAGCTGTGTTATTTGCAAAATGAACTGAGGTTATCCTCACGTAAGGTTGCTGTCCAGGGTAATTTTATCGCACCGGAGTAGCAGGAGGATATTCGTTACAAAGCAGGCGAAGCGGGGCCTCATCTTCTACTATATCGGGAAAGCGGCCCAGTTTTTCTAAAAAGCAATTGTCATTTTGGTCATCATTAACATCTGATACTTCTCCGACAATGACCGTTCCTTTGTTAGCCTCACCATAAAATGTATGATACACATACGGCTCCAGACATATACTCTCTCCGGGAGTTAAAATCACCATCCCTCCCGGTTCAACCGTTCGGCGCATACCGTCGATCGAGACTCTGACCTGCTCGCCTGACAAACTGTTATCTTCGCCTGCTCGATGTAGTTCGATGACCAGGTTTCCACCACCTCTGTTGATGATATCCTCACGCTTGTTCCAATGGTAATGCCAGGGAGTAACCTGCTGCTCAGCTACCACCATAACCTTCTCAGCATATCCTTTTGGGTAGGTTTCCCTATCCGCAAAGTTGCCGTTTCTGATGGTAAATAAAAGCAGACCAATGTCATCAAATTTCCCAAGACCATAATCCGTTACATCCCAGCCCAGCCCATTCATCCTGATTTCATCTGCTTCCACACCAACCGTCTGCCAGAATTGTGGTGACCAGAATGCAAAAGGAGGCAGCTGAAAATTGATTGCGGCAAAATAGCCGCAGGCCTGCTCGATCAGCTGATTAATTTCAGATCGCTTCATTACTCCTATTTCCAAAAATATGTATTGACAGAAGGGCTGATGCGTCTCTATTGTAATTTCTATTGAAAACGTTTGCGGCAACGTTTTCATTGCAATCATACTTGGTTTTGGTCCATGAATCACGTCGATTTATCCAAGACACCTCTACGTGAGCAGGAAACAACGTCAAGGATATGAAGCAGCCCTGAGGGACTACGACCAGGCTGTTGGGCCAGTATACATTATCACTGGTGGCTATCATGAAGAAGACGGCTAAGCTGGAGCCGCAGAGCTGAATATGCTCAAAGAGCTACCCGACGCTGTTTTTGCCATCGACGTTACAGTTGCTCTTGGCGCGTTTTTCATATTGGCAGAATCACGGTATCACCATACTAGATAGCATTGCACTGGTCGGCTTTTTTAGTAAACGACCACGCGTAAAACGCGTGGCTTTACCTCCCGGCTAAGCCGTCGGTTTTACAGATTTTTGGTAAAACCACTGCGAATAATAACCCCAACACCACTTTGGTAAGACCCAGATCAACGACGGTCAACCAACCGGCATTTGAAATCGGCAAGACAGCGGCTTCACTGCTGCTGAGAAAACTCGATAGTAAAAAAGATACTGCGTAAGAAACCATTGTTTTAAAGACAGAGCTCGTTATTCGGGAATCAGCATGACGTCTGTTTCCTGACACCATGATTACCATGTTCATTCAGTGGAGCACTTTATGGCCCAGGTCGAATTAACTGATGTGATTAAAAAATTTGGCTCTACCCAAGTTGTTCACGGAGTAAACCTGTCGATTAAGGACAATGAATTCATCGTACTTGTCGGACCCTCTGGGTGCGGGAAATCCACCATACTACGCATGATTGCCGGACTCGAGTCAGTGAGTGGTGGTGAAATCAGCATAGATGGCCAGCCTGTCAATAAAGTTGCTCCGAAAGACCGGAATGTGGCTATGGTCTTTCAAAATTATGCTCTTTATCCGCACATGACGGTTTTTAATAATATGGCCTTTAGTCTGCAGATGGCCAAAGAGTCTCGCCAGGAAATCGATACCAAAGTAAGGCAAGCGGCAGATATATTGGAGTTAACTCCCTATCTGGATCGAAAACCTGCCGCTCTGTCCGGGGGCCAACGCCAGCGTGTTGCCATGGGCAGGGCAATCGTCCGCAAGCCCAAGGTATTTCTATTTGATGAGCCACTCTCAAACCTCGATGCCCAGTTAAGGACACAAATGCGGATGGAGTTGAAAAAACTGCATCTAAAAATGCAGACAACGACCATCTATGTGACTCACGACCAGGTTGAAGCAATGACCCTTGCAGATAAGATCGTCATTTTAAAAGATGGCTATATCCAGCAGGTCGGTTCGCCCGTGGAGGTTTTTGAGCGTCCTGACAATAAATTTGTGGCAAGCTTTATCGGTAACCCACCCATTAATATTCTGCCGGCAACAATCCATAGCAAAGACGACGAGACGGCTATTTCATTTAATGGTCTAAGATTTCCAACGAAACTCCCTGAAAGCTGCCGGGATGGCATGAAAATCCTGGCGGGCATCCGTCCCGATGCCATCAAGGCAGGTAACAATCTGGCCGCCCTTCCCGAACAGTGGCGAACCAACGGACAGGTAGTTGTCGCAGAAATACTTGGCAGTCAGTCGCTGCTCGAATTTTCCGTTGATGGACAGACGATTATCGCTGAACTACAAGGCAGAATCATCGCTCGACCTGGAGAGAACATGGAGATTGGCTTCGATCTGGAGCACCTGCTCCTGTTTGACTTAAAATCGGAGCAGGCAATCCGCTGATCTACACTGTAAAACAGGTGGAAGGTAGCTCTTCCACATAAACATTCAAAAAAAGGAGGACACAAGATGAAAAGGACATTTGTAGCAGCCTGTTTCACCGTAGCTGCGTTATGCTTGATGATGGGAGGCTCGCAAAGCGCAAGCGCCAAAGAGCTCTCAGGTCAGCTTGAAATCTTTTCCTGGTGGGCCGGAGATGAGGGTCCCGCTTTGCAGGCACTGATCGATCTCTATAAAAAGGAAAACGCTAAGGTTGAAGTAGTCAATGCAACGGTTACCGGTGGATCTGGAGTAAATGCCAAAGCCGTACTGAAAACCAGGATGCTCGGTGGTGAGCCGCCGGACAGCTTCCAGGTGCACGCCGGACAGGAACTTATCGGTACCTGGGTTAAAGCTGATCGTATGGAAGACCTGACCTTCTTGTTCAAGGAACAGGGCTGGATGGATGCATTTCCGAAAGGGTTGGTAACATTGATTGGTACCGATACAGGCATCTGGTCCGTTCCAGTCAACATTCATCGATCAAACGTCAACTGGTATGTCCCTGCCAATCTGGAGAAATGGGGTGTCATGGCTCCCAAAACCTGGGATGATTTTTTCGCAATCGCTCCGAAGCTCAAAGAAAAAGGTGTCGTACCACTGGCCCTGGCTCAGAACTGGACGGCCAATCATCTGTGGGAGTCGGTTGCCCTCGCCTCTCTTGGACCCCAGAATTGGGATGCACTGTGGTCCGGCTCGTTGGCCTTTGACAGCCCCGAAGGGGTCAAAGCATGGGAGCTCTTTGGCAAAGTGCTCGAGTTCACCAACGACGATGCCTCTTCTCTTTCCTGGCAGCAAGCCACCGATATGGTCGTCGATGGCCGGGCGGCATTTAACGTCATGGGTGACTGGGCTGCCGGCTACATGAGCACCACCAAGAAATTGGCTCCAGGCAGCGGGTTTGGCTGGGCAGCATCTCCTGGCACCGGCGGACATTTCATGTTTCTTGCCGACTCCTTTGGTCTACCCCAAGGTGCGCCGAATCGTGATAATGTCCTTGCCTGGCTCACCCTACTTGGCAGTAAGGAAGGTAGTGACGCCTTCAACCCACTGAAAGGTTCAATTTCAGCGCGGACCGATAGTGATTTGGCAAAATACAACGATTATGCCAAGTCGGCATCCGCAGATTTCGGCAAGGATGTCATTGTCGGCTCTCTGGCCCACGGCGTTACGGCCAATGAAGGTTTCATGAACGACTTTGCCTCGGTGATGGAAATGTTCTTAAAATCACGCAATGCTGCAGCAGCTGGTAAAGCAGCCCAACAGATTGCCGCTAAAAACGGCATAGGCAAATAACCTCCACCGTTTGATACCGATCCGGTTGATACCGGGTCGGTACGCTAAGGTAGACGCATGCTCCGGGGAGACAAATTTAAAGCGTTTTGTACTCTGCTGCCATCGATCCTTCTGATCGGGCTGTTTGTCTATGGTTTTATCGGCAATACCTTCTGGATTTCCCTGACTGACTGGGGCGGCACCGGTGCGCTGGCAAGGAATCCGGTGAAGAATTTTGCCGGATTCTATAATTACAAAGAGCTCTTTGCAGGCTTTCTCGGCGTTGGTTTCAGGCAGGATCTCGTCAATGCCGTATTTTATTCTGTTTTATTGCTTGCCGGAGCGATCGGGATTGGGCTCTTCATTGCCATTTTGCTCGATAACAAGCCTCGGGGAGAGGCATTTTTCCGTACCGTTTTTCTCTACCCGATGTCACTCTCCTTCATCGTAACCGGCACCATCTGGCGCTGGATGCTTGCTCCTCAAGGGGGCGTCAATATTCTACCAACGTTCGTTGGCCTTGAACCAATGCAATTCAGATGGCTCTCAAGTACCGGGGCAATTGTCGAATTCAACTGGCAGAATCTCTTGCAGGTCGGACTTTACCTGAGCGCCTTTATATTGATCATTGTTGGCTTTGTAAGCCTCAAGCAAGCGCCCCAGAGGTCGCTCAAGCGCTATCTTGTCCCCGGTGTTGCCATCGGTGCCTTTGCCTGGCTCGCCGGCGATGTGCTGCCAAAAGCCCTTTTCATGGAGGAGTCCCACGGCTTCAACGTTGCCACTATCGGTATTATTCTGGCGACAATATGGCAATATTCAGGCTATACGATGGCCTTGTATCTTGCCGGTTTTACCGGCATCTCCCAGGATCTGCGAGATGCCTCAATGCTCGACGGAGCAAGCACCGTTGCCTATTACCGTCATATCGCCCTGCCGATGCTCAAACCAATTACCATCAGCGCGGTCATCATCCTCTCGCACATTTCCTTGAAGATGTTCGACCTGATCTTTGCGATGACAGGACCTGACAACGGGGAAACAGGCCACCCAGCTCTTAACATGTATCTGACTACATTCAGAGCCAATGATTTTGCTAAAGGTGCAGCAATAGCCATTATACTCTTCCTCATCGCCGCGACATTTATCATTCCCTATCTGATCAGCAGCTACCGGCAACGGAGGACAAGATGACTGAATCTCGATTTTCCGCCGGCTCGATCCTGCTCTACGCGGTCCTGTTTCTGTTGGCAGCGGCCTATCTTCTGCCTGCATATCTGACAATAATTACCTCGCTGAAGTTTCCCGGAGATATCAGTCTGCCCAACTCCTGGGAGCTGCCGCCGATAGTAAACTACGCCAGTTTTTTCGAGGCGTTTTCACTGCTTAAGCCAAACATCGTCAATTCCGTTATTCTTACCGTCAGTGCCACATTTTTTTCAACGATGCTCGGCTCCCTGAATGGATATGTCTTTTCAAAATGGAAGTTTCCCGGCAGTGAGATCGTTTTTACCCTCTTTCTCTTTGGTATGTTCATACCCTATCAGGTCATTTTGATTCCGTTATTCCAAACCCTGCGGGCAATGAACCTATATGGGGGATTGCCGGGACTGGTGCTTGCACATGTTGTCTATGGGCTGCCGATCACCTCGCTTATTTTCAGAAATTTCTATGCCCAGATCCCCGACTCTCTGATGGAGTCCGGCACCCTCGACGGCGCCGGCTTTTTCTCGATTTACACCAGAATCATATTCCCGCTCTCGATCCCAGGATTTGTAGTGACCTCATTGTGGCAGTTCACCCAGATCTGGAACGAATTTCTCTGGGGCATCTGCCTCACCCGACACACCTCCAATCCAATCACTGTTGGCCTGGCGCAACTGGCCGGCGGCCAGGCAGTAAGCTGGAACCTACCGATGGCAGGCTCGATCCTTGCTGCCCTACCGGTACTGATGATTTACATCGTTCTCGGCCGCTACTTCATCAAAGGCCTGCTCGCCGGCTCGGTCAAAGAATGAATATTGACAGATTTGTTCCAGCGCGATAGGTTCAGCAGTTCGTCAGATAAGCAGGTACAGACTCTTGAGCCACTTGCAAAACGCCCTTTTCGTTCAACCTCTACGTTATGCTTAAAATTTTATCCTCGGAATATCAATTATATGCCTGCGGTAAAATTTTTCGCATGCCTTGACTTTGAACGAAAATCATCATTTTGCAAAAGACTCTCTTATATAAAGGATTCAATTCATGACCGCATCACCAACGCTATCAACGATCATTCTTGCTGCCGGTAAGGGTACCAGAATGAAGTCAGCCAAGGCAAAGGTTCTGCATGAAGTATTCTTTCAACCAATGATTCACCTTGTGCTCAAAGCCGTTGAACCGCTTCAAACAAAGCAGTCAATTGTCATTGTTGGCCATCAAAAGGAGGCTGTTGAGAGGGTACTTGAGGAATTTGACGTCACCTGTGCTGAGCAAAAAGAACAGAACGGCACTGGGCACGCTGTTCTTTGTGCTGAGCCTCATATAACTGAGTGGGAGGGTGATGTGATGATTCTTTACGGAGATTCACCTCTTCTGCTGACACAGCATCTCGAAGAAATGTACCAGCTCCACCGGCACAATGATTCAGTGCTGACGGTAATGACCACTTGCCTTACCAATCCAAGCAATTATGGGCGCATCATCATAGATAATTCAGGAAATGTGATTGAAATTGTTGAGGAGAAAGATGCGACTGAAGAACAGCGAAACATCACGGAAATCAATGTCGGTATTTATTGTGTCCAAACAAAATTTCTCTTTGAAGCGCTCAAGCAGGTAACCACCGATAACAGCCAAGGTGAGATGTATCTCACCGATATTGTAGCAATTGCCGTAAAAAACGGCTTTACGGTCAGAAGATATGAGCATCCCCATCCCAGTCATGTTCTCGGGGTAAATTCACGAGGTGAGTTGGCCACGGCCCATATGGAGATTCAATCGCGCCGCAATGCGGCGCTGATGGCATCAGGCATTACCCTGCTCAACCCACTGACAACCCAGATTGGTCCGACCGTAACCATTGAACCCGACTCCATTATCGGTCCGCAGGTTACTATCACCGGCACCTCTTTAATCTCTAACGGATGCGTCATTGAAGCTGGTGTTTCTCTTGACAATGCGGACGTCGGCACCAATGCCCATATTGGTGCTAATAGTGTTTTAAATAACTGTTCAGTGCGTGCGGGTGAGAAAATTTTACCACTTACTTATCGATCCGGTAAGTATTAGAACCAGCCCC
>JABDPQ010000104.1 GCA_013042695.1 Desulfobacterales bacterium
GACTATAGCTTGGCTCATTGAGTAAAATAATGATGTCATTACAATGGGTAACTACCTGTCCTTTGATAAAACCATGAATTGAAATTGGGAGAATGCAGATTTTGACAGAGCCAATACTGTTTAAGAAATATGCCAATAGGCGCCTTTACAACATGTCAGAAAGCAAATATGTGACCCTCGATGATATGTCAAATCTCATCCGTGAAGGTTACGATGTCAAGGTTATCGATGCAAAAAACAAAGAAGACGTTACCTCCTTTATCCTCACCCAGATTATTATGGAACAGGCAAAAAACAAGAACATCCTGCTGCCGGTGCCTTTCCTCCACTTTATCCTCCGAAATGGGGATAATCTATTACCTCAATATCTTGAAAACAATTTTAAGCAGTTCATCCGAGGTTTCGATATTTTTACCAGTTAGGCGCACCGGGGGATTGCTTGAAGCTGGAGCTACATATTTTTTGCAGGTGTATCAATGGTGAAGTGATGAATTGAGCTTTCATTCGTGGCGCTGAGTAGCTGTTATCCGATAGCGCCTGAAGTCATAAGAAGGTAGAGCAAGCTGTTAGGTATACAATCCATTAATTTTAAGAGAATTGCTTGTTTGATGACAGCGTATCAGATTGTTAATGGTTATCAGCAAGAGCTTCAGAGATAGTGTACGTTTAGGATTACTGCGTTCGTTGCGGATACTATGATACAAGACAAACATTTGCTTATAGTGGCTGGAACCGGCCGCAACGTTGGGAAAACTGAATTTGCCTGCAGACTCATCGGCAAACTTTCATCGATGCACGAGATCTATTCACTAAAGGTGTCTGCAGTTTATCCCGATGAGGGAAATTACCATGGAAATCATTCTGAAGATTTTTCAAAAGACTATTTGTTCGAGGAACACCGCAAGGATACAGAAAAAGATACTTCGAGGATGTTGCGAGCCGGCGCCCGGAAAGCATTTTATTTAAGCAGTGATAGCGCGGGCATTGCGCGAGGATTTAATGATTTTCGAAAACTCATTCCTGATGAAACGGCAATTGTTTGTGAGTCAAACAGTCTATGGCAATATGTAAAGCCAGGTTTGCTGATCTTGATTTCGTCAGCAGATGAGGTGATAAAACCAAGAGCACGCTTATTGCTGAATCATGCAGACATGATGGTTGTTTCGGATTTGATATCAGGATTTCCAGAAGTAAACCGAATTGAACTCTTAAATAACAATACATGGTTGTTAAGTCACCCGTTGAAAGGATGATTCAATTCTGCAAAGACCATTACTTCACGAGAATAAAATTACTTGTGTCAGGCTACAGGGTTCCAGGACTGCCCCCGGCTCCATGACAATATAGCCGTCCGCATGAACAATAGAACTGAGCATATGCGAGCCTTGCTGAGCTATTTCTTTGATTAACGCAATTTCGTTTGGTTTATCTTCTACGGTTACCCGGATAAAATTGGTCCTTTTGCCATTATTTACTATTCGTTCGGCAGTCTTGGCTGTTAACGAGTGGTTGATGGATGCCGTTCCCTGGAGTTCGGCCAGAACTGGCCGCACGTAATTGCTGAAACACATGAAGGCAGAGACGGGGTTCCCAGGTAAACCGAAAAGTAGGGTATTCTCCCGGCGGCAGACAAATAAAGGCTTGCCCGGTTTCTGACGAATTTTCCAGAAAAGTTCCTTAAATCCGACAGCTCTTGCAGCTTCTTTAACATGATCATGCCGACCAACCGAGACCCCGCCGGAGCAGAGGATAATAGTATCACCTTCTTCTAAAGCTTCCCTGACTGCTTCAATGGTCTGTTCCAAAGAGTCTTGAACATGAACTGTCGCCCGTAATCTTGCTCCGGCATCACTGACAGCGCTTGCCAGCATAATGGCATTTGAGTCCCTGATCTGGTGAGGCTTGATTTCTTGGTTATCAAAACGTGCCAATTCCGTACCAGTCACCAGTAAAGATACTCTCGGAGGCGCATATACCTCAATAGTGTGCAATCCAACCGCGGCCAAAAGTGCGAGCTCTCTTGCCCCAAGGCAGGTATTTTTGCTGAAAAGGAGCATCCCTTTTTTAAATTCCTCGCCAACATACCTGATATCTTGCCCAAGGGAACGACAAGAAAAGATCTCGACATGTGTTCCGTCTTCTTTCGTATCCTCAACCCGAACGATGCTATCAGCACCTTGAGGGAGCATTGCCCCTGTGCTTATTCTAACGGCTGTACCAGAAACTACTTCGCTTTTGAAGGGAATACCTGCCTGACTCTCCCCTATAATTTCTAATCGAGCAGGTTGCTGTCGGTTGGAATTATGGCAATCTGCCCATCGCACTGCAAAACCATCCATGGCAGAATTGGTGTAGCGCGGAGAAGGTTCAGGCGCATATATATCCCTACTCACATAGCATTTATAAGCCTGGCTGAGTGAAATCGATTGCCGCTGAGGTTCAGGAATATTCTCGTGCAGAATTGCCAGCGCCTCCTGAACAGAGATCACGTTATCCTCCAATCCTGTTCATTGGCGGCTCTTCTTTACGATCGCATATCAGTTCGGTTGCATGACCATCAACATGCCGCTGATTTATACTCTGTCTAATTGCGGAGATAATCGCTTTGTCCGTGGCACCGGACCTCAGCATGCTTTTTAAATTTAAAATGCCATTGTCATAGAGACAGGATTTCATTCTTCCATCAGACGTTATGCGCACCTTGTTGCAGGTGGCGCAGAACTTTCGTGAATTTCCTTCAATGATGCCGATAGTTCCACGAAATCCCGAAGTGGAGAACAGACGAGCGGTAGAAATTATGTCTGTTTGGCACTCTTGTAGACTCGGGAAAAGGCGATTAAGCCGATCAAGCAGATTATCTTGCGATCGCGGTATTAGTCTCTTTTCGCCAGAAAATGGCATCATCTCAATGAATCGTAAACTGATCGCATGATTTTTGGGGAGCTCCCCGAGGTTAATGATCTCTTTATCGCTGGTGCTTTCGGTTACAACACTGTTTATTTTGAGCGGGATGCTGAGTTCAAGGGCTTGATAGAGCGTTACCAGTACACGGTCAAGTCGATCACGACGAGTGATATCCTTAAAACGATCTTTATCCAGCGTATCGAGGCTCAGATTTATTCCTGAAATACCAATTTCTTTGAGACTCCCAAGGTATCGTGAGGTTTCCACACCATTGGTTGTCAGATAAAGCTGCTCCACCCCTACGCGGCTCATTAATCGCTGAATAAATTCAAGACACCCTCGTCTGGCAAAGGGTTCTCCTCCTGTTATTCGTATCTTTCGGACCCCCAACATTTGGAAAAGGCTCACTAATCGTTCCAACTCTTCATAAGAGAGGGTATCTTCATGCAAAAAAGGGACAACTCCACGCTCCGGCATACAATAGCGACATCGTAGGTTGCACCGATCAGTAATTGCCAGTCGAAGATAGGTAATTTCCCGACCGTAATTATCGATGAGCGGGGCTAATGGGGGGAGGCTAACCGTATGCCTGTGATTATTGGGGCCTGAGGTATGCATAGTATCTCCTTTCCAAGTTCGGGAGGCGAAGCCGTTTCCAGCTTTACCCTATCGGCCTCAAACCATATCTTCAGGCGGACATAGGTTTTTTGGCTCGGAGTTATGTGTAAATATACTTGTTGAAACAATCCTGAAATTATCGTGTTTTGTTAAATGGCATGTGCAGATTCAAATTATCATCCAATACATTAAACTCCTGCGTATTAGATTACAAAAAAGATGCCAAAGTTACAACATATGTTGAAAAACATCTGGAAGCAATTCGAGACGCATCGGCAAAATTAAAGCCCAGCAACGCTCACCAAGCGACAGAAGAGATCTCAGCTCTTCTCAAAAAAACTCATGGCTTGTATGAAATATTCATTTCTCTCGTATCCATGATGTCGTTGACACGACCACTTTTTAAGCAGCTGATAACGAATGTTACGTTTTCGAAACACTTTTGCTAGGACCAGCGCCGATATTCGTGTATAACTGAGTTGTAACTGGCAGTGGATCGTTATTTGCATTACTTCCTACAAATTCTTTTCATTGTTTCCGACAAGGGGAAAAGCATGATATCTTCCAGATCCATCACATCGTGTCTCCTGTTCATCCTCCTTTCTGTGCCTGGCACTGCGAGTTCACAGTCAGCTATACGGGCTGGGGTCGCAAGTATGATTACGCCTGTCAGCGCCGTGAAGTACTATCAACAGGTTGTTGAATATCTTGGCAATAAATTGGGGCTACCAGCAGAAATGGTGCATCGCACTACCTATGATGAAATTGATGTCATGCTGGAAAATCAGCAGGTCGATGTTGCCTTCATCTGCTCTTCTCCCTATGTCCTTAATAGAGAAAAATTTGGTGTCGAACTCCTGGTTGCTCCACAGGTAAAGAATAACGTTTACTATCATTCAAATATCATTGTTCATAAAGATAGCCCTATTGACTCGCTAGAGCAGCTACGAGGCAAAGCCTTCGCATTTGCTGATCCCAAATCAAACAGCGGGCGACTTTATCCTACGTATGTTCTGGCAAAACGTGATGAAACTCCCGAAAGCTTTTTCAGTTCCTACCTCTACAGCTACAGTCACAACAAATCAGTTGAAATTGTCGCTAAGAAACGGGCCGATGGAGCTGCCGTTGATTCAATCGTCTATGATTTCATGGTAAGCAGCAGTTCACCTTATGCGAAGCAGACAAAAGTAATCCATCGATCCCCACAATTTGGCATACCACCGGTTGTTGTTCATCCTGATATATCGCCTTATTTAAAACAGTCCTTACGCTCTATCTTCCTTGAAATGCACAATGATCCCGAGGGTCAACAGATTCTTAAGGGAATGAAAATAGAACGTTTTGTCGAGGTGCCTGACAGCAACTACGATGCAATCAGGGCCATGCGTGCCTTCATAAAAAATAATAAAGTTGCCCTTGATAAGGCCGAATTGTCATCCGGCACAAAATCTGCTCAAGAAGCCAAGACACTGCTTTTTGGTGTGTTGCCAAGAGACAACCCTATTATTGCTTATGAGCGTTATCAACCGCTTATGGATCACCTATCCGCTATTACCGGACTAAATATTGAGCTCCATTTGGAGAAGAGTTACCAGGCAGTAGTCGATAGCCTCGGTCAAGGCAAGATGTCATTTGCATTGCTGGGACCGCTTACCTATCTCGATGCTTATAAACGTTTCGACGCTCCTCCAATTGCAAAAAGCAGAACCTCAAGGGGGAAAACATTTTACCGAAGCGTTATTGTCACAGATATCGACGGTTCAATAAAGGAGATAGCACAATTGGTTGACAAGAAATTTGCTTTTGCGGCTCTCTGGTCGACGTCAGGCAACTTAATACCCCGGTATATGCTTGCCTGGGCTGGTATACATCTGGATGGTCTTAACTCCTACCATCATTACAACTATCACGACACGGTCGCAAAAAAGGTAATCAGCAAAGAATTTGATGCCGGTGCGATCAGATTATCTACTGCGGAACGATACACTCCTTTCGGATTAAAAATCATCGCCACATCTGAACCTATCCCAACTGGCCCTGTTGTTGTTTCTCCACAAGCACCATATTCGGCAGTCCAAAAAATCCAGAAAGCACTTTTGTCAATGGCTGAAAGTGAAGCGGGTAGAAAGGTCCTTAATAAACTTGATCCTGATTTACAGGGCGGTTTTGTGGCCGCATCTGACGCTGATTATACAAATATTCGTCAGATGATAAACGCAGTACCCCAAACTTGTGGGAAAGGTTGTCATCCACCGGAGTCATTTTAGGTACTTGAATTGATGGGAATCTCTCTTCAGAAAAAGTTCATTCTTGTAGCTTTTATCTCGGTTTTGGCACTTACTACGGCTATCAGTTTTCTTGCTGCGGTTAAAACCCGTACGGCCCTCTACAATGC
>JABDPQ010000108.1 GCA_013042695.1 Desulfobacterales bacterium
CCCAATAGCTAAAACTACGAGAATAGCCTGCATGAAGTAAGTAAAGATATAGCTTCTTTTCATGATTAAACCTCATCGAAGTAGAAGATCTGCTCGAACAACTGAATATATACATCTATCAATAGAGAGTATTGGCTTAACTGTTTTTTGTCAGGTCTACGCTGCTGCTCTGTTCAGGCTGCTGAGCAAGGCCTTTACTGAGGCGATGATGATGTCGGTGTCAGTGCCTGCTCCCCAGAATTTTTGGCCGTCGGTGCGTTCTACCTGGATGTAGGCGATTGCTCGTGAGCTGGAGCCTGTGTTGAGAGCATGTTCATTGTAGTGGCACAGTGTCCAGGGGCCGGTGATGTTTTCCTTGATGGCGTTTGCGAAGGCATCGAGCGGGCCGTTTCCCTTTGCCGTAATGGTTTTCTCTTCGCCGGCAACTTCGACGACGGCTTCTATTTCGGCAAAGGAGAGTTTTTCCTTCTTATTGGAGTGGCGCTTCATTACGTGGAAGGTGTGCAGGTCGTATGGGTGGTGGATATCGAGGTAGTTCGATTCAAAGGAGTTGAAAATTTGTTTTGGTTTAAGCTCTTTACCCTTTTTGTCAGATAAATCCTGGATAATGCTGCCAAAATCAGGATGCATTTCTTTGGGCATCTTGATGCCGAAATCATGTTCCATGACCCAGGCGACACCGCCTTTACCCGACTGGCTGTTGATGCGGATGATCGACTCATAGGTCCTGCCGACATCGGTTGGGTCGATCGGCAGGTAGGGTACTGACCAGTGGCCTGCTTCCATCGAGTCATATTTTGCCATGCCTTTATTGATGGCGTCCTGGTGGGAGCCGGAGAAGGCTGTATAGACCAATTCTCCGGCATACGGATGGCGAATATGGACCGGGATGCGATTAACCCGCTCGTAGACGTCTATCAGGTGATTGATGTCATGAATATTGAGGCCGGGATCGACCCCTTGTGTGAACATATTCAGTGCCAGGGTTATGAGATCGACATTGCCGGTGCGCTCACCATTGCCGAACAGGGTGCCCTCGACACGTTGAGCGCCTGCCATCAGTGCCAGCTCCGTTGCTGCAACTGCACAACCCCTGTCGTTATGGGTGTGTAAGCTGATGATCGCCGCCTCGCGGTTTTTCATGTGGGTGCAGAACCATTCTATCTGATCGGCATAGATGTTCGGTGTCGACATTTCCACGGTTGCCGGCAGGTTGATGATAGCCGGATTGTTTGCATCAGGCTCCCAGACATCCATTACCGCTTCACAGACCTCGAGCGAGAAATCGAGCTCGGTACCGGTGAAGCTTTCCGGGGAATATTGGAAGCGGAAGGTGGTTTCCGGATATTTCGCCGCTTCTTCTTTGACCAGACGCGCACCATTGACAGCAAGATCGATGATTTGCTGTTTGCCCATATGGAAGACAACATCGCGCTGCTGGGTCGAGGTGGAATTGTAGACATGGACAATGACCTCTTTGGCGCCTTTGATTGACTCAAAGGTCTTTTTGATCAGATGTTCACGAGCCTGGGTGAGCACCTGGAGAAAAACACCGTCAGGGACCAGATCATCCTCGATGAGTTTGCGGGTGAACTCGAATTCCACCTGGGATGCAGATGGAAAGCCGACTTCGATCTCATTAAAGCCAATTTCGACGAGCAGTTCGAACATTTCCAGTTTTTTTGACAGACTCATGGGCTGAATCAGCGCCTGATTGCCATCCCGCAGGTCAACACTGCACCATTGCGGTGCCTTGTCAATGATGTTGCTTGGCCAGGATCTGTTCGGCAGATCGACGCGGGGGTATGGGTTATATTTTTGGGTGGCTGTTGCTTTCATTTTGTTTGCCTCAAGATTATTTTGTTCTCGATGAATACTAAAAAAAAAGGCCGCGGTGTTTACCGCGGCCTCGATTTCTCGTTAAGATCAAGCTGAATCCTACATCACCCAGATCCTTTCCGCGGCTTTCCGTGGCAGTAATAGAAGGAGTAGAGAGAGAGCGAGATTCTTATGCATTTTAATATCTTTATGTGGTTATAGTTAAATTCTCGTTATCAGTAAGAGTAATGCTCACCTGCTTTGGTTGTCAAGCCTCTTTTTGCATCATCTGTCTTTCAGGCTTATTGGGCATCGTTCTCAGTCCCTGTATATTCGGCTTTGGGTAGCTATTGGTGGTTGACATCTGTTACCGGGAATTTTATAGTTTCCACCTTGATCCTAGATCATCAAGATCATTGTAATTTCGCTATTTTCAGCAAACCTCAAATGTGTTTAGAGGAAAGATATCATGACCAAGCTCACCGGCGCCCAGACAATCGTTAAATGTCTCAAGGAGGAAGGTGTAAAAATCATCTTCGGTTATCCCGGCGGCGCAGTAATTGATCTGTACGATGAATTGATACATTCTCCAGATATCGAACATATTCTGGTCCGGCATGAGCAAGCTGCAGTACATGCTGCCGACGGCCTGGCACGAGTTACCGGTGAAGTCGGGGTGGCCCTGCTGACCTCCGGACCCGGGGCAACCAACGGAGTTACCGGTATTGCAACTGCACATATGGACTCCATTCCCCTCGTCATACTCACCGGACAGGTGCCGACGCCGCTCATCGGCAACGATGCTTTCCAGGAAGTGGATATTGTCGGCATTACCAGGCCATGTACCAAGCATAATTACCTGGTCAGCAATCATGATGATCTATTACCGACCATTCGTGAAGCCTTTCACGTGGCTAAAACGGGGCGGCCAGGGCCTGTTTTGGTTGATCTGCCCAAAGATATCATCAAGGCCCCTAGTGACTATCTCGAGAGAACGCCGATTCACATGCATAACTATCAGCCGACCTGCGAACCGCATCCAGGCCAGGTAAGCAAAGCCTGCCGGATGATTATGGAGGCACGCAAACCGGTCCTCTATGTCGGCGGCGGAGCTATTCTCTCTAATGCCAACAAAGAGGTTTACAAACTTGCCACAAAACTGGATATTCCGGTGACCATGACCCTTATGGGACTGGGTGCATTTCCCGGAACTCACGAGCTCTCCATGGGAATGCTTGGTATGCATGGAACCTTCACCGCCAATATGGCCGTTGCCAAGAGTGATCTGCTGATATCGGTCGGGGCCCGTTTCGATGACCGGGTGACCGGCACCCTTGAAACATTTGCACCTGATGCCAAGATTATTCATATCGATATCGATCCGACCTCGATCAGCAAGAATGTTGAAGTTGACATTCCTATCGTTTCTGACTGTAAACTTGCTCTGGCTGCTATGAACGAGTGGTTTGAAAACGAAAAAGATGTGTCTGTCAAGGATGAAAAGAATCGTCATCTCGACTGGTTTACCCAGATCAAAGAGTGGACTGACAAACATCCCCTGGTCTACGATACCAATGACGGGGAGACTATAAAGCCGCAATACGTTGTAGAAATGCTAGATAAACTTACCGGCGGAGAGGCAATCATTACCACCGAGGTCGGTCAGCACCAGATGTGGGCCGCCCAGTTCTACCGCTTTAATGAGCCGCGGCATTTTCTCACCTCCGGAGGACTCGGCACCATGGGCTATGGACTGCCGGCTGCAATTGGTGCGAAGATGGCCATGCCTCACAAGACGGTTATCGATATTGCCGGGGATGGATCTATTCAAATGAATATTCAGGAGCTGGCCACGGCCAGACAATACAACACCCCGGTTAAAGTGGCGATTCTCAACAATCAATTCCTTGGTATGGTTCGCCAGTGGCAGGAACTGTTTTATGATAAGCGCTATGCCTCAACGAGTATGGATGTGGCGCCTGACTTTGTTGATCTTGCCTTTGCGTATGGCGCGGTTGGCCTGCGTGCCACCAAGAAGAGCGAGGTAGAAGATGTGATCAAAGAGGCGCTGGCAACCGACAATACCGTTTTGATGGATTTCAAGATCTCCCGGGAGGAAGGCGTATATCCGATGGTGCCTGCCGGTAAATCTACCACCGAGATGCTCTTGGTATAGTGGGACTCTGATATGAAACACACGCTATCTGTTCTTCTGCAGAACAAGCCTGGTGTTCTGTCCCGGGTTACCGGATTGTTCAGCGGTCGTGGCTTCAATATAGAAAGTCTCTGCGTTGCCGCAACGCTTGATCCTAAAATTTCGTGTCTTACCCTGGTAACCTCAGGCAGTGAAAATATCATTGAACAGGTTACCAAACAGCTGCATAAACTTATCGACGTTATCAAAGTATATGACCTCAGTGAAGGAGAATTTGTTGAACGAGAGATGATCCTTTTGAGAATCAAAGCGGATTCCCATACGCGTGCAGAGGTGCTCAGGGTCATTGACATCTTCCGGGGCAAGGTTATCGATGTCAGCGCCCGGAGCTATGCGGTGGAGGTGACCGGCTCAGCTGCTAAAATCCAGGCGGTCATCGATATTCTCAAGCCCATCGGCATTAAAGAAATTATTCGCACCGGCACTATTGCCATGAGGCGGGCCGAAAAGAGCAAGTAATTATATCTGATTACCCCTATTCCTCAGCATCGGGTCTTTATTTCGGGTGACAGATTAAATTTTTCTAATAATAACTTAGGGGACCGATTTTTTTTCAGGTTGTTTTGTGAAAATTAATCTGTCTCCCGGAT
>JABDPQ010000111.1 GCA_013042695.1 Desulfobacterales bacterium
CCCAATACACATACCTGCCCTGTTTGTCTTGGCCTGCCGGGCGCTTTGCCGGTACTCAATAAGAAAGTTGTCGAATTTTCAATAAAAATGGGATTGGCGACAGACTCCACGATTAACCGGAACAATCAATTTGCCCGTAAAAATTACTTTTACCCCGATCTTCCCAAGGGTTATCAAACTTCGCAATATGACCGGCCAATCGTGGAATATGGTCACGTTCAAATTGAGGTGGACGAGCAGAAAAAGAAAATTGGCATTACCAGGATGCATATGGAAGAAGATGCCGGGAAACTGATACACGACGAACATGAGCCGGTCTCTTATGTGGATTTGAACAGAACCGGAACGCCATTGCTCGAGATTGTCTCAGAGCCTGACCTTCGATCCCCTCAGGAGGCCTATGCCTACCTGAAAAAGATTCATGCAATTCTTCGCTACCTCGATGTTTGTGACGGCAATATGCAGGAGGGGAGTTTCAGGTGTGATGCCAATATTTCATTGCGGCCTATTGGCCAGCAAGCCTTCGGCACCCGCACAGAGCTGAAAAACATGAACTCTTTTCGCAATGTGCAGTCGGCATTGGAATATGAGGTAAGGCGGCAGCGAGACTTACTGCTCGAAGGGGACAGGGTTATTCAACAGACGCTGCTCTGGAACCCTGACAGCGGTAAAACCGAGCCCATGAGAGGCAAGGAAGATGCGCATGATTATCGGTATTTTCCCTGCCCGGATCTCATACCCGTTGAAATTTCCGAGGAGTGGATTGAAGAAATTCGCCAAACGCTTCCAGAACTGCCAGATCAGAAGAAACAACGTTTCCAGACGGAATACGATTTGCCTGAATATGATGCTGCTATTTTAACGGGTTCAAGAGAGTTGGCCGATTATTTTGAAACAGCGGTCGGCAAGGGTCCGGAACCAAAAAAAGTATCGAATTGGATGATGACCGAACTGATGCGGGAACTTAAAGGCGCTCATATCAGTGAATGTCTCGTCTCCCCTGTACAGTTGGGGAACCTTCTGGCAATGGTTGAAAAAGGCACCATCAGCGGCAAGATTGCCAAGGTGGTTTTTGCCGACATGCTTGAAACGGGCAAGGATCCCGAGACGGTTGTTGCTGAAAAAAATCTTTTGCAGGTATCGGACGAGTCCGAGCTGCTCGATTTGGTTCGATCGATTATCAGTGATAACCCTTCCCAGGCGGAAGACTATCGCAATGGCAAGACGAAGCTTATGGGCTATTTTGTTGGCCAGCTCATGCAGCTCACCAAAGGCAAAGCAAACCCGAAGCTTGCCAATATATTGTTCAATCAGGAGTTACAGGGAAAACAGCCCGATAATGGATAAAGCTCAGTGGCAGAATAAAGGGGCCGGGCACCGGGCGCGTCTTCGGGAGCGTTTTCTGGAAAAAGGCCTCATTGGATTCAGTGATGCAGAAGTCATTGAGCTCCTACTTTCCTTCGGGACTCCGCGCAAAGATTGCAAACAGGCTGCCCGGGACCTCCTGGAACAGTTCACATCATTTGCAGCTGTTCTCGATGCACACCCTGGCGACATTCAGAAAATCAAAGGAATCGGCCCGAAGAACGCCTTTGCACTGGCTTTTATCAAATCGGCCGCTGACCGCTATCTCAAAGAGCGGCTGCGTGAGCGCTCATACCTGAGTTCGTCCAAGGAAGTGATCGACTACCTGACGCACGCAATGCGTGGGCTAAAAGTGGAAGTTCTCACGGTAATTTATCTCGATGCAGCTCATGGAATTATTGATACTGAGACGGTTGCGGAGGGTACTATAAACGCGACGACGATCTATCCACGGGAGATCGTCAAGAGAGCTTTGGCTTATGATGCTGTTGCTCTCGTCATTGCCCATAATCACCCTTCGGGGTCCAGCACACCATCTGCCCAGGACTACCAGTTGACCAGGAGTCTTTACCTCGTCTGTTCCCTGATGAATATCAGACTATTGGATCATCTGATTATTGGTGAGGATTATCACAGCTTTGCCGACCAGGGTACACTTAGTGAGATCAGTGACTGGTGCCAATCGGTGACCCATTCGTCAGGCTTGAGCTGAGGACGTGAGCAGCCTTTACATACATATACCGTTTTGTAAAAGTAAATGTTTCTACTGCTCGTTTTCGTCATTTGCAGGGATGCAGTCCCTCCATGGACGTTATTGTACAGCCCTTCAAAAAGAGATCAGGACCCATCACAGAAAACAACAAGGCACTCCACTTGCAACCTTGTTTATTGGCGGCGGTACACCAACAGTTCTGAGAGCTAAGCAATTATCTGAAATCATAGATACGTGTGATCAGGTATATGGCTTTGAACCTGATGCTGAGATCTCCATTGAGGCAAATCCTGGAACTATCGATGTAGCTGACTTACAAATCCTGCGAGAC
>JABDPQ010000113.1 GCA_013042695.1 Desulfobacterales bacterium
CGGGCTATGTCACTTTTGCCGTAAATCAGTGGCCGCCATTAGCTGATTTTCTCGGGATCAAAGATGACCACCAGGTTCAGGGGGCTGTTATGGTGGGATATCCTAAATTTAGCTACAAACGAATTCCGCAGAGAAATAAGGCTGATATTGTCTTCTTCACCTAGTCAACAGGCAAAAAAAACACAATCCGGCAAAGGCGAACACGCTCAGGAAGTATCAACTGAGCGTTTGCCTGCAGCCACTATACCTTACCTCACAAAACCTTTATTCTGCCGCTATGCAGCTATGCAGGTCAGGATCATAGCAGGCAGCAAATACGAAAATTTTAAACTCACCGTTTGTATATGTAAAAGCCCTGTCTTTTGGGTATAGCATTTACAATTCACTAAGAGTAATATAATGTTTTTCAGATTTTGCCCCTGGTAAACACAGCGTCTATGCACGGCACATATGAAATATCATCATTTCACAGACAGACATATAGGCTGTTGTGCTGTTAAGGAATTAAGATGAAAAAAAATAGCCGTCAAAAATATATGCTGACAACCTTGGATCTAGGTAAACTGACTGAAAGATCCATGGGAGAGATTAGAAACAGTTTACGGCAGGAACAGCTTGTTGCATTGCCGGGAAACAAGTTAGGGGTTCCCTCATCGTTGGTGAAGGAATATTTATCCGAAAATGGAATTGACTACTCTTTCAGAGTAATTGTTTTTGCAAATATGAAGGGAGGAGTTGGCAAAACAACCAGTGCTATTTCTATTGCCACAAGAGCTGTTCAGTATGGATTTAAAACATGTATCATAGATATGGATTCCCAAGGCTCGGCCTCTTTCTCTTTTGACATATGGCCTGGCGATGATGACCCGATTTTTTGTGACATTTGGCAAAACCCGGAAAACATGGTCATGGTCGCATTAAAAGAGATTGATGAAAACCTCTACATGATACCTTCTTCTCTGGATAATGGGCTACTGGACCTGAACCTTATCAATCCTGCATCTCAAAAGAATGCTGTCACCAACGTCTGTCAAACCCTAAAAAATAATGGTTTTGACCTGATAATAGTTGATTGTCCTCCGTCACTTGGAACAGCAGTCATTTCAAGTGTTTGTGCCGCAGATATTATTATCATACCGGTATGTAGCGATGCATTCTCCATCAAGGGTCTTCAACTCGTACTTTCTGAAACGCAATCTATATGCTCTACCTTTAATCTCAATATGCCTAAAATCGAGATTCTTTATACCAAATTTGATAAAAGGACAAGGCTATCAGAAGAAGCATTCAGTAAACTCAATGCTCAATATGAAGAGTTTCTGTTTTCAAAACCTATCAGAACCAGCACCGAGTTCTCCAAGGCGCTTGGAAAAAATGAAACTATCTTCGCATCACCCAGAAAAAGTAATGGTAAAGAGGATTACGACCACTTTGTGAAACACCTGTTAAATCTCAATTATTTTTCCTAAAATAATTGCCATAACTGACCTTTAGAATGTTTTTTTACATTCAGATTTAGGGACATGATATTTAATCAGATAAAAACAATAGGTAAAAAATATGAGAAACCGTTTATATCAAACTCTACCTGAGCATAGTAAATTGATTGATAGTGTACATTTTGCTTGCAAAGAAAAAACAAAAAAGAGGCTCTATGCTGAAAACATCGCCAAAGATCATGATGTTAAAGCTGTAGAAGCGACAGAATACATTGAGTCGATTACTAAATTTTATACACTAGCAGCAGGGCAACTCGATAACCTTTATGCGTTATATGATTGTTATGAAAAAGAATGTATAAAAATTCGACGAGCAATGTATGCCAATTTGAACCACTCTGCGTCAACTTCAGCAAAATTTGTCGATTGGTATATTCGTACCGGCAAAGCTGCCTGGGAAAGAGGTTTTTCAGTTGCTTGCAGCCCGTCTTTTTGGACCAGATAGGCTCTGTTAATTAGCGTTCAGGATTGGCCAGTTAATCAGACTCCAGGAAAATCCAAATTTGCTGCCACAATTCCAACATTGCAGCTTTGCTGCACCCTGGCCACACAGTTTGAGTTTCCAGAAAATGTAAGATAATCAGATCATCAATTTTTATACTATCGGTCTTGGCATCACGCTCGATATGATCCAATAGATTTCTGCCAGACGCTTCTGAGAATAGAAACATCGTGCCCCAGCTCAATTGCGTGTACTCCGAGTTCTTTGATATATTCAACTTTCTCCCATTGGGGAAAGCCAACCGGATAGATCACAAATTTGCCGTATTTGTTCGCTGTATCAACAACTCTTTTGAGTGCACTAATTACTTTATCGTGTTGTGTTTGCAGCGGCACTCCCACGGAAATACTGAAGTCGGCAGGACCAAAAAAAACCCCATCAACACCCTCTGTTGCCATAATTGGATCAATCGCTTTCATCGCTGAACAGTCTTCAATCATCGGTATCACCAGTTGCTCTTGATTGCTCCAATCCATCCATGAGGTGCCAGCATCAACACCCCACTTCCCGGATAAGCACAGCCCGCCATAACCTCGCTTTCCAAGAGGCGGAAATTTGGCCGCTGCAACCATTTGCTGCACGTCAATTTGATCATGAGCGTGGGGGATTATGACGCCACCAGCACCTGCTTCCAGTGCTTTACGAATCAGGTAAGGGTTGTCTCTGTCCACTCTGAGCAATGGTACGATATCAGCAAGGTTGCCGCCTCTTAATAGATCTTCAGTTGTCTGGTCTTGCCTCCAGGCATGTTCATTATCAATCCTGCAGAATTCCAGCCCACAGAATCCAGCGAGTTCAATAATCGCAGGGCTAAAACTATACACACATGTCCCCAGGGCCAACTCACCCCGAGCAATTGTTTCCTTCAATTTATTCTTCTGTCTTTTCATCCCGGCTCTCTGCTATCTACCGACAGTTATCCATCAGTTATCTTTAATGCACATAATCTAGCCCAATATACCGATATCCCAAATCACAAACTCATGATCGCCAAGCCCGAGCAGTTCACTTTTGCTCTTCTTTCCTGATGCCGTTGCAATCATTACCTCAAAGATCGCCTGTCCCATTTCTTCGAGGCTTTTGTTGCCGTCAAGCATCTCGCCGCAATTGATATCCATATCTTCTTCCAATTTATGATACATCGGAGAATTAGTTGCCAGTTTGATGCAGGGGGACGGCTTAGAACCAAACATTGATCCCCGGCCCGTGGTAAAGGCGACAAGATTTGCACCTCCGGCAATCTCTCCGGTTACCGATGCTGGGTCATAGCCTGGTGAATCCATAAAAACCAGACCTTTGGCATCCACCGTCTCAGCATATTTGTAGACTTCCATAAGTGGACCGGTACCGCCTTTCATTGCTGCTCCCAAAGACTTTTCAAGGATATTGGCCAGCCCTCCTGCTCTATTACCCGGCCCCACAACGCCATTGATTTGCACATCGCGGCCAACAGCATATTCATCTTTCCACCAGCGAATCCGTTCAATCAGTTTTTTTCCTACCTCGATGGAAACTGCCCGGCGCGTCAAAGTATGCTCAGCACCGTAAACTTCTGCCGTTTCGGCAAGAATCGCTGTGCCCCCATGACGTACCAGAATGTCAACTGCAGCGCCAAGTGCAGGATTGGCCGTAATAGATGAGAAGCCATCTGAACCGCCGCATTGCAATCCCACTATCAGATGGCTCGCTGGTACCGGTTCGCGTTTAACCTGATTGGCCTCTTCCAACAGACCGAGCACTGCCTGAACGCCGGCTTCTATGGTTTTGCGTGTTCCGCCAACTTCCTGCATGATGAACGCTTGCAACTTATTTCCGACGGTAAGATTCTGAATTTCAACCAAATCTGATATATTGTTACGCTCGCAGCCAAGCCCGACCAGAAGCGTTGCAGCCAGGTTGGCATGATTTATATAACCGGCAATGGTACGGCGCAATTGCTCTATCGCTGCGCCTGTAGTCTCGCCGCCGCAGCCCAGCGGATGACTGAAGGCAACGACCCCGTCAACGTTGGGGTACTCTGCCAACCGTTCGGGCGTAAACCACTCGGCAATTCTCCGCACAACCGTTGCTGAGCAGTTAACCGTAGAGCAAATCCCGATAAAGTTACGGGTTGCTATCCTGCCATCATCACGAACAATGCCTTGGAAACTGGCACGCTCTGCTTCCGGCAGCAGATCGGTAGGCTTATACTCGCTGGCGTAGGCGTAGTCACGGTCAATATCACGAAAGACAACATTATGGTTATGTACAGAACTCCCGGGTTTTATGTCACATCCGGCAAAACCGATTACCGTGTTATATTTTCGTATCGACTCCCCTTGCGGAATAACATGTGTTGCAATCTTGTGCCCAGCAGATATCTGGTGCAGGCTGCTGATCTGCTCGCTCGGAATAAAATCGCCCACACTGATCTCTTTTACGGCGATGACAATATTATCTTCAGGATGCAGGCGGATTACCGAACCATCCACCTTCTTTTCAAATTGATTACTCATGATCTGTCTCCATGCCAGCCATTGCGACTCTGTCACCTTCAATAAAAATAATCAATGATCTCGATTAATTAACATCATATTTTAGCATTTAAGAAAAAACCGATACTTTACCTGAGCGGATCACCGACCTGGCGCCCTTAACGTTACATTTCCTAATTCAGTATTGCTTTGCAGCCATGTCATCCAATTATGAAAGATGTCCCTGTCTTTCCAGATACATCAAGCGTGAAGGCTGCAGATGTTTTACGCAGATGTCCGCTAGAGCCTTACTATTTTCCTTTCTTAACGCTTCAAGAATCAAGTAATGTTCATCACGGGCCTGTTTGAGACGGGTAAGATCCGTACTGGATGTAAATCTTACCAAATTTGATTTTTTAGCCATTTCATCAATGACATCTGCCAAAAAGGTATTCCCACACAATCGGTATAATACTTGATGAAATTCCTTGTTTGCGGCAACAACACTGAGCATATCAGAGGCTTTAATAGCAGCAGCATGTTGATCACATAATGCTCCTAATTGCACATAAAACTCAGGGGCGATTGGAAGTGGTATTAACATCGCAGCCTGGCGCTCGACAATCTCCCGCATCTGGTAGAGCTGATTTACTTCATCTGCGCCATACTCGCACACCATCGCCCCTTTGTTTGCCTCGCGCACCAGCAATCCGGCAATCTCAAGCTCCAACATGGCCTGGCGCACCACATGCCGTGACGTATTAAACCGATTGGCCAGCTGCTCTTCTACCAATCTTTCCCGTGGGTAGAGCCGACCGAGAACGATATCAACCTCAAGGGTACGAACAATTACCTGCACGTTACTTGGAGAATTGGTTTCTCTACTCACTCTGATCTAATCCTCTTCATTGATATCAAGTTTCATTCCTTTCCCGGGCCAGAGAGTAGTCCCTCTGGCAAACGAATACACTAACGTAGCAATGGTAAGCGTCATCAAGACAACCGTTAACCAACGCTGAATAAAAAAGCCCATTAAACTCAAATTCGCCGCCTGAGCAAGCGTCATTACACGATCCAGATTTTCTTCCGCCATTGGCCCCAAAATAATGCCAAGAATAATCGGAGCAAGCGGATAGTCGGCCTTACGAAGCACATATCCTAACATTCCCATGGCAAACATGATCCAGATATCAAATCCCATATTTCTAAATGAATAGGCACCAATAATTGCCAGGGCAGTAACAACAGGTGCAACAATACCCTGAGGTACGAGCACCACCTTAGCGACATATTTAAGACCAAAAAATGCGACAACGGCAAAAAAGAGATTTGCCAGGAATAAACTGAAAATGAATGGGTAAAGAACGTCAGGCGCTTCAGTAAACAGCATTGGTCCGGGAATTAGACCATGGATCAGCAGCCCGCCAAGCAATGCTGCTGTTACCGCATTACCTGGAATACCAAGAGTAAGCATCGGGATTAAACTCCCACCCACCACAGCATTATTTGCCGCTTCTGCGGATGCTACACCTTCCGGTGCCCCCTTGCCGAAAAGCTCTGGTGTTTTTGAATATCGACGCGCTTCATTTCGACCAATAAAGGCAGCAATGTCAGCACCAGCACCAGGTATTAAACCGATAATCGTGCCAATAAACGAAGAGCGAAGAATTGTGCCTCGTAGATTCCAGAGCAATGCTTTGCCAGGCCACAAGGATCCAATTTTAGGGACATTCATCTGAGAGTCCATCCCCTTACCCTCAGCCAGTATTAACACCTGGGAGATGGAGAAAAGCCCAACGAGGGCTGTGACCACGGGCACACCTTCATATAAAGCAGGTTGGCCAAAGGTGAACCGCAATGTGCCGCTCATCGGGTGTGAACCAATAACTCCGATTGCGAGTCCAAGAATCGCCGAAATCACTCCTTTCAGTGGTGAACTGGCTCCGATGGCTCCGACAGTGCTCATGGCGAATATGACGATCCAGAAAAATTCGGCCGAGCGAATTTCAAGAGCAAACCCAGCCACGATTGGCGCACCGAAGAGAAGCACGATAACACTTATCTGTCCACCAACCAGCGAAGAAAATATATCTATGCCAAGAGCAGTGCCGCCTTTTCCTTGCCGTGCCATTTGATAGCCATCAAGCATTGTCGCTACTGCTGCGGGTGTTCCTGGGACATTCAGCAAAATCCCGGAGATTGAGCCGCCATAAATAGCACCGCAATAAACGGCCCCTAGAAAGACCAGAGCGGCAACGGGTGACATGGCAAATGTCACGGGAACGAGCAGAGCTATACCAAGCGTGGCGGAAACACCGGGCAGTGCACCGAGTACCGTGCCCAGGATTGCTCCAGCTAAGGCCAGAGCAATGTTCTGCAGCTGAAATGCTACGATGGCGCCCTCAATAATCTGCTCAAACATAATACATCACCATTCAGATTAGTCCGCACTCATAACTTATCGGGAATCGGACAAAAAGTGGTCATACAAACAGTGTTCCTGAGAGTTCAACTCCGAGGAGAACACCGAAAAAACCATACATTACCAGAACAGAACCAGCCGCCACCACAACAGCCAGTATTAGCGGTCTGATCCCAAGAAAAATCATGTGGATGGCAAGATATATGCCGACAGTTGTAAACAGACCCAGAAAGGGAATGATCACTACGCAACTTACAATTAAACCAATATTTACGGCTGTTCTCATCTTCTCAGCCCCTATTTTGTTAACTCTTTTGCAACTTCCTTATGCTCATGATGCCGGATCAGTCCTCTAAGCAAATTCACCAGATGCAGCCCAACAAATAGAAGTAGTGAAGCCATTACAAATGTGGGCCACATGCCGGAGCGGTCAGGAAAATTGAGAGCTTGGTAAAGCCCTGCAATGCTGGCAAAAAAAAGGAATGTTGTGGTTATAAGGTCAAGTAGTCTGAGACTATTTTGTGCAGCCATTTGATTCACTCCCCGGATACTGGCAAAACGATGAAGCTCAGCCGGACTGGAACCCGGAAAAGGATTCCAGTCCCATGATTGCCATTACTTGATAAAACCGCCGTCGATAAAGAGTTGCAGCAAATCCTGGGTGATTCGCTCATTTTCCTCCATCACTTTGGTAAAATCATCGCCGATACGAGGGGTGACGATGGTGATATTCCTTTTTACCGCCTCTTTTTTGTAACTCTCATCATTAAAGGCAAGATCAAAGGCTTCTCTATAGACCGTGACAAGTGCTTCCGGCGTACCCGTTGGAGCGGCAAAGCCCCTGGTTGAGCCAAATTCACCAAGCTCAATACCAAGCAATTCTTTTATCGTCGGTATATCCTCGATCAGAGGATAGCGCTCGTTCAAAAGAACCACAGCTTCCTTGGCGCTCGTTTTAGTTTTAACATGATCAAAAACATTACCAATGGCGATATCTACCTCGCCAGACATGAATGATCGGTTTGCCGGCGATCCGCCAGGGTACGGGATAAAGGTAAACTTTGCGCCTGTCGCTTGTTCCAAAGCGTACATGGCGACATGGTCGTCGGAAAGCGGGCCATCGGCACCGATAGTAACCGAGCCGGGTTCCTTCTTAGCGGCCTCAATCGCTTCGGCAAGTGTATTGAACTTTGAACGTTTACCAAGTCGTACAACATTCGGATCGATTACATTAACGCCAAGGGCGGTAAATTTTTCCAGCCACGGTTCAAATCCGGCCTCACGAGCTGCCTGAACAATAGGCACAGCCGGCAGATTAATGATACCGATGGTGGAACCATCTGCCTGCGCATGAGACAAGCTGGTCCAGCCAACCTCCCCACCTGCTCCAGGGAGGTTCACCACAATCGCGCTGGTGGATTTACCGGTCAACTCTTTGATCGCTTTTTCCCAATGCGGCAGCGTTATCCGTGCAAGTGCATCACTTGAGCCGCCTGCATTATAGGAAACGATTACGCGAATAGTATCTGGTATTTCAACGTCTGCATATTTTGGGGCAGACAAGGCAGGGTTTACCAGAATGATAGTGCAAATTGAAACCACAAGCCAAACATACAATGTTTTCATAGAATCCTCCTCGATACTCGTTTAATTTTCAAATTACGGGGTGAAAGACCAATAACACACCCTCCTCTTGTCATCATTCTCCCGCATCTCCTGTAAGTTAGGATTCGTACCAGACTACCACTGCCAACAAAATTGTCAACAATATTTGCCTACATTATGGTTGGCAATCTTACCATGACAGTTTCCCCACGAACTGACAATTAAGATCATAATATCATTATATTAAAATCATGCTTAGCTATGATTGACATCAATGTCGATGTCTTCAATTCAATAGTTCTATAATTTTAAAAATACCAATTAATATTATATAGTTAAAAACGTTATTAGAGGAAATCACTCTTAGCATCTGTCACTGGCCTCAACGAACAAAAAGCTTGACAAATTGATGGAGGAATCGGTAGTGTTTCCGAATCAGTACAAATTCTCTCATCTCCACAGAAGAGCAGTGAAATGAATAGTGCTTCGCCGTATGGATGAAGCGAATTTGGCAAAAAATAAGATAGATCAGTTATTTAAAGGAGGTAACACAGATGAAAAGTAGATTATTTCGCGTAGTCTTTATTGCTTTGTTTAGCAGTGTTATGACGATTTCAGCAGCCCAGGCTGCCGATTTCACCTTTCATGGTGCCAGCCAGTTTGATGAGGATCATGCCTTCACCCGCTTGATGCGTAAATTTGAGGAACTGGTTCAGCTCTACTACACCGGTGATAAATCCATTGAGTTTGTCATGCATCTCAACAGTGAGCTTGGCCTTGAGAAGGATTACTTTGCCTATATGGCCCAGGGCGTCTCGGTCGATTACGCCGTTGCCTCCCCTTCTCACATGTCCACATTCTCTAAAATGGCATCCCTGATGGATCCGCCAATGCTTTATAAGAATCACATTCACTGGAGTAAGGTGCTTGGCGGAGATGCACTTGCGCCCATCGAGGAAGACATCCTCAAAAGAGCAGACGTTCGACTGATCGGGTACGGCGGCGGCGGAACCCGCATGCTGATCGTAAACAAGCCGGTGCAGACGATGGAAGATGTTAAGGATCTTCCTATCCGCGTTATGGGGGCCCCGATTCAGACAAAAATGTTCAAGGCCTTTGGCATGGCTCCAACTGTTATCGCTTACGCCGAGGTGTACAACGCCATTCAGACCGGTGTTATCGATGCCGCCGAGAATGAGGCCGCTGGAATTCAGCAGATGAAATTTTATGAGGTCGGTCCCAACATAGCGCTGACAGCCCATGCGATAACCGTCCGCCCGCTGTGTTTCTCCAACAAAAGCTTCAAGAAACTGCCAGAGGACCTGCAAGCTGCAATCCTTCAGGCTGGCAAGGATGCCGGTGCCTATGGACGTATTCTTGAGTCTTCAGAAGATCTTTCGAAGATGGCTCAGATGGAAGCCGAAGGCAAATTGAAAACGGTCTACTTCAAAGATCGCGACAAGCTGGTTGAAGCAGCTGGACCGGTTATCAAGGCCTACTTTGAAGAGCAGGGTGTACCTGAGCTGTACGACAGAATCCAGGCTGTGGCTAAATAGATCAAAGGTTTGCAGCGCTTACAACCAAAACCTTGCAGTTAACGGATGATAAAAGCCGGGAGCCTCATTGTTCCCGGCTTTTTGTCTATTGAGTTCCAGTTTGCAACGATCCTGAGCGTTACATGGTTATCTAAACAAAGTGATGATGAGAAAACTATTAAACGGCTATTATAAATTTCTGAAAATATTGCTGGCAGCTTTGATGGGTTTGCTGGTGATTCCAGTAATGCTGCAGATTATCGCCCGCTATCTCGGATTCATCCCGCGTTATATCTGGACCGAGGAAATGGCCAGGTTTTGTTTTATCTGGGTTATTCTGGTGGGTTCAATGATTTTGGTAAGTGATGGCACGCTTTTTACCGTCGATCTGCTTCCCAAAGCCAAAACTCCGCGTGGAGAAGCATTCATGAGAATGTTTGTTGATTTCTGGATTTTGATTACCGCGCTTATTTTTATCATCTGGGGCTGGCCGCTGGTACAATTCGGCCTGCGTCAAACGTCTGAAATGGCAGAGCTTCCCATGGTGCTCATCTATATGGCCTGGCCCATTGCGGGAATAACCTGGATACTGTTTCTGCTTGAGAAGTTCGTGGACAATATCAAATTATGGCGGGGTGATAATCAATGACACCAGGGCAAGTAGCAGCGATTCTATTTTTGGTATTTGGCGTTCTGGTCATCTTGCGGGTTCCGGTAGCTTTCGCCCTCGGGCTTGCCTGTGTTCCTGTATTCATGATCGATGATCGGCTGACACCGTTTCTGCTCATGAATGAAATGTTCAAATCCTACAATGCCTTTGTGCTTCTGGCTGTCCCCTTTTTTCTGATGGCAGCCAACATCATGAATTCGGCAGGTATCACTGACCGGTTAGTCAAATTGGCCAGAGCGCTGGTTGGACATTTGCCCGGTGGACTTGGCCATATTAATGTTGTTGTGAGCATGCTTTTTGCCGGGATTTCAGGATCATCAACGGCTGATGCTGCTGGAATTGGCTCATTGCTGATTCCCCAGATGAAAAAGCAGGGGTTTGCACCCAGTTTTTC
>JABDPQ010000426.1 GCA_013042695.1 Desulfobacterales bacterium
AGCCATGCTGCATGAAAGATGAGGGTAGGCCCCTCGGAGTCGGCTTGCAGGAGCAGGCTTCAAACCACCTTAAGCTGCTGTGGTAAAGAGCCATGGTGGTGAGCGTTAAGGGAAAAGGCCCGGCATAAGACTGGGTCAGGTGCGGATCATGGAGACGAGTGCAAACAAACCACTGATGAGGTGTCGAAAGTCATTCCGTTGTCGTCAAAACTGGGAGCTTGTTCTATTCCAGGATAAGTTCGGGGGAAACCTGTCTACTGCCCAAGCGGCGGCCGGCATAAAGGTGGCGTGAACATGATCTAGGCTTTCGTGTGGAACGTGGGAACCTGTCGTTCCGATGTTAAGGGAAGAATCCAAGTGGAAGACCCATGAGGATGCAAGTACCAATGCGGAGCACAGGGGCGGAGCAGCCTGTAGTTGTAATGAAGCTCCTGTTATGGGAGTGGAGCGAATCCGCGCCTTGATCGATACAACGACAGCGTTCGCACAAAAACTGGTGGAGAGTGTCCAGGAGATGATGCTGCGGTTAACTGGCGTGGATATCGGCTGCTGCCCGAAATGCGGCCAGGGAACAATGATCGTTGGAGCACCAATAGCCAGAGCAGCCTTTGACACCTCTTGACGATCTTTGATCGACTGGATTGAGTGGTTTTAAATGGCTCCGATAGTGGATGCAACAGGACAGCTCTGTCTTAAAACAGTGGGTAAATCGATCAAACAGCAGCCTTTGTTCTTAAAGTACAGTTGTTGTGATCGATTCTGAATTTTAAATGGTCAATGTGATATGAGAATATCAAAATATACCCTTCTTCGAGGAGATCTCAGAGCTCATACCCCAGCTGTAGAATCTCGTTTAATCCCCATAGAAAAAAGCTTTCGATCGTAACCCACCTCGCAGTTCAGTTCTTCACGGTTTATCTATAATTGCAAGCTGTTCTGACTTAGGCTGGATTGCAGGTTGGAACACAACTATAGATAAACCTATTCTATCAACCTTAACCAACCTGATCATCAACAAAGTTAAGGTTGCCAATGTTTACCTACAACTTATCTCAAGATGAACTCCCTACTCAGAGGAATTTGAGATTTTCAAGATATTTTCATTCTTGATTGATTGTAGAGCAGGCTTTAGAGGAAGCGCTACAATTATGTTCTTAAATATTTCTCATTTCATTATATCTGAAATCTTCTGCAATAAGTGCTGAATGAGCTCTAGTACCGGAGGAATTAGTACACTTGTACTATAATACCCTTAATGTAAAGGAGGACAATTTCTGCCCTGAATATAGACCAGAGAAGGGCTAACGACCTTCCAGGCTATGGGCTGCTTCCTTGACGCGCTGCTCAATACCAGCCCAATCCCCAACCGCCATTAGGGCCTGCGGTGTGAGCCAGGTGGCGCCGCAGCAGAGAACACGATCTATACCAAGATAGTTTTGTAAATTACCGGGATTTATACCGCCGGTGGGCATCAAAGAGATCATCCTGTAGACGCCCAGCAGCATATTGACCATGTTTATTCCACCAGAAAGTTCAGCCGGGAAAAACTTGAATTTGGTCAAGCCAAGAGAAAGCGCATGCTGCACTTCAGACGGCGTACATACCCCTGGAAAAATAGGGATATTTCGTTCTTGACAAAAGTTGACCAAAGCCGGATCTAGACCTGGACTTACCATGCCCTCAGCACCCGCATTCAATGCCGCATCAACCTGGTCTGGCGTCAGAACCGTTCCAGCCAACACTAAAAGTTTGGGAAATCGTTTCTTCAATCTGGAAATCCCCTCAGCTGCATAAGAAGTGCGAAAAGTGACTTCAACCACTTCCATACCATAACGGTCTAGAATCCCACCCAATTTGACACCGGCATTAACATCTGACAGGCTGACAACCGGGATCAGACGACACGATTTCATCCTGTTTATTAAATCATTCACACTATTTTCTCCGATAAGGCCGTTTCTTTGGCCGAAAAATTTCGATTTAAAGAAACGGCTATTTTATATTTTTGGTTGGCGATTTTTTTCTATTAGACCTTTCCCTGCAGATATTCATAGATTGAAGCCAGAACCGGTATACCATTTTTCCTGTTCTCCGCTTCGAGGGCGATCTCTGGATCACCAGGAGCCTGAACTCTATCAAAGCCAGGCTGCGGCGGCTGGGCATGAAGCTCGGAGACCATCCTGTCCATCTGCGTCATGAAATATTCAGCTGAGATGAATGTTGCAGGGTCAATTGCTATCATCAGGCTTGCCAGTCCACGTTTCTTTTTATAATCGCCGTACATCGCTGTGATATTCGGGCCGAACTGGGCACCTATCAGC
>JABDPQ010000120.1 GCA_013042695.1 Desulfobacterales bacterium
ACAGAAGAAGTAGCCAAAGCGATAAGTGCCGAAGTACCCGAAGATCAATTGCGCAAAGTTTCAATTCAAGAAGGAATGACCCCATTGCGAGATGCCGCTTTGGATAAGGTAAGAGAGGGTATTACCAGTATAGAAGAAGCGCTTCGTAGAACTGTTGCGCATGAAGAGAGCCTGCCGGCCTATCTGATAAATCCGGATGTTGAGGAGTATGAAGATGGGGATGTTATCATTCGCGAAGGGAATACCGATAGAGATTTCTTTAGATTGATACGAGGAGCGCTTACCGTTGTCAAAGGTGGAAAGAAAATTGCTGAATTGACCGAACCAGGTGAATATTTCGGTGAAATGGCTGCGTTATCAGGTGAGCAAAGAACAGCCTCAGTTATTTCTCAGGGGCGCAGTACTATCAAGCGCTTTCCTGGAGATAAGCTTGATGAAGTTATCGCAAAATATCCTGATGTCTCATACCATCTTTATAAAACCATGACGAAGCGGCTGTTAAAATCCAATCAGATTATCGTCAAACTTGCAGGTGGTGGCGGTGGTAGAAAGCCCCCGCAGGTTTCCAGTCGGCCGTCGTAAATTTTGGGTTTTTCTTGCCGCAGCATTCTTCATGCCGCTGATCGTTTTTACTCTGGTTATAACGATTGAGTTCAGACACATCAGGATAGATTCATGCGGAAACTGAAGCTTGTTCTTTATCGTGATGGTCGACCAGGTCATGAAAAACAATCCTTGGGAATTATCAGATCCCTCAATCAATATGTCCATGTTGATATCTCTGAGATTACCGTAGAGCATCTTTCTTTTTTACAATCACTTGTACAATATATATGCTATTTCCTGCATATATCAGGTTCTCAAGAAATCAGATCTGACGCAGATCTCCTCATCGGCACAGGCTCCCGAACCCATATTCCGATGCTTTTATCTAAACGGATAACAAATTCCAGGGTCGTCACCTGTATGACTCCTCTAAGAATATTAAGATCTTCCTTTGATCTATGCTTCGTGCCAATTCATGATCAAACTAAAGAGGCTGATAATTTGTTTTTCACCGTCGGTCCGCCAAATCTTTCTATTGCCAGTACTTCACAAGACAGGAAAAAAGGTTTGATTCTCGTTGGCGGCGAAGATACGGACTCCCATGTGTGGCATTCTGAAATGATTTCTGGTCAAATAACGGAGGTTTTGAACCGTTCTGAAGATATGACATGGACTATTGCAAGTTCACCGAGAACACCAGCTCAAACTGAAAAAAATCTTAAAGATTTGGACTCAGCGTATGATAATGTACTATTTTTTCCGTTTTCTCAGACCAATCCAGGCTGGGTTGAAGCGCAATATGCTGTCAATAAGACAGTCTGGGTAACAGGTGATTCCATCTCAATGGTTTATGAAGCCTTGTCTGCCGGCTGCAACGTTGGTATCTTACCTGTAGAGTGGAAACGCAAGAACAATAAATTTCACCTCAGTGAAAACTACCTCATTGATCGTAGCAGGGTTATTACGCTCAAACAGTGGGCAGACGGTGATGCCCAATGGAGAGAAAATCGTCCCCTCCATGAAGCTGATCGATGTGCAAGGGAACTATTAAAAAGATGGTGGCCAGAAAATTTACCGTAGTACAGGTTATCCCGGAAATGGATGAAGGCGGCGTTGAGGGAGAAACCCTTGATTTTGCCGTATATCTTGCTAAACAGGGACACCGTTCTATAGTTATATCAGGTGGCGGTCGCTTGGTGAAGCAGTTAGAAGACAATGGAGTTATTCACCTTCTCTGGCCTCATATAGGTGAAAAGAGTTTGCGCTGCTTGAAGAACATCACCAAGCTCAACCGTTTCATGAAAAATGAAACCGTTGATATTCTCCACTTGCGCTCTCGATTACCCGCATGGATCGGATATATTGCCTGGAAAATGCTTGATATCAGCATCAGGCCAGCTCTGGTGACGAGCTTTCATGGATTTTATTCGGTCAACTCCTATTCAACAATCATGACCAAAGGCGAGAGGGTCATTGCTGTATCACGAGTGATTAAAGATCATATCCTGTCAAATTATAATGTTAACCCGACAACACTCGAGCTCATTCATGGTGGGTATGATCCATTAGCCTTCGACCCCGATAATGTCACGGAAAATCGAGTTAATCAACTCAGAGAGAAGTGGGGGATTTCAGATGATGGACAAATTGTCATCATGTTGCCTGGGAGACTTACATCATGGAAAGGCCAGGATGTTTTTATTGATGCTCTTGGCTCGATTACCGATTTGAGTTTTGCCGCTTTATGCGTTGGCGATACAGAAGACAATCCTTCGTTTACCAGGAAACTCAGAGAGAGAATTGCCTCCCTTGGC
>JABDPQ010000122.1 GCA_013042695.1 Desulfobacterales bacterium
CCCAAGGAGATGGCAATTGACACGTAAACATCTCCTGTTGTACATTCGCCTATGCCTGTATTTCAGTTAACAAACCAGATTATTTTTCCCCATCCGGATCTGGCAGAAGACAACGGACTTTTAGCAATTGGCGGTGACCTTTCAGCAAATCGTTTGCTCGCTGGCTACAGGCTGGGAATATTTCCCTGGTACTCAGATGATGATCCGATTCTCTGGTGGTTTACCTCCCCAAGACTGGTTCTCTTTCCTGAAGACTTAAAAGTTTCTCGCAGGCTGGAACGCTATATGAAAAATACCACCATGACGTTAACAATTAATACCGCTTTTGAGGAGGTCATAAGTGCTTGCGCCGGCAGCAGGAAAGAGCAGAATGAGGAAACCTGGATCACTGCCGAAATGATAAGCGCCTATACAAACCTGCATCATCTCGGTTATGCTCATTCTGTCGAGTGCTGGGATCGCGGCAGACTCTCGGGAGGCTTATACGGAGTAGCGCTTGGCAAGGTGTTTTTTGGCGAATCGATGTTTGCGGCAATTACCAACAGTTCGAAATTTGCCTTAATTCATCTCATCAATTTTCTTAAAAAGAACAGCTACCGGCTTATAGACTGCCAGATGAAAACAGCTCATCTTAGTTCAATGGGCGCTCGTGAATTGTCAGGCAAAGAGTTTCAGTTTCTACTAAACAAGTACATACAATCAATAGCTCCCGATGGAGTATGGAACCATGACACAAGCAATACACTCAGAAATATGTGACGGGTGCGGTACCAGTACAGTTGTTATTGCAGCAGAAGGAAATGAATTCTGTGCTGAATGCCATGCCCTTTTAGAGATCCTGCAAAACAAGCCAAACGTGATTACGCAACTCTGCAGGCTCACAAAAACCAGTCTGTCGCCAGAAGTTGGTACTCAAACATCATCGGCAACTCAGGAACCCCGCGAATTGCCGGATGTTCTAGATGCCGTCAGGTATCGAACCCGGGACCGCGATCAAAACACCTGGTATGTGTCAATCAGTGAAATGAATGGTGAACCCGTGGAAATCTTTGCTTCAACAGCATTTGATCGGGATCAACACCTGCAGTCTAGGATTTCCAATTTAACCACGATCACCAGACTCGTCTCACTCATTCTGAGACATGTATTTCTTGGAGAGGTGTTAACTCTTGATAAAACCCTCAAGCAGCTGCACCGTAGTTCTCGGCAGAAAAATGATCTGCCGGATATGCTCACTCGTGTGTTGAGTAATTACAGGAAAAATCAGGATTCGGAAGCAACGGATAAGAGTAATTAGAAATCAAGGGAAAATTCGTAGACAACACCTAATCGGTCAAAGTGACGCAGAATTTTCTGCAATTCATGTAGCTCAAAGACCTCAAAGGTCAACTCCCAGGCCTGAAACTCGTTGGGATGGTCCGATAAGACGGTTAATCCGTGCATTTTCATCTGAGTTGGTGCCGAAGCAATGACAGGCATCAATTCTTCTCTGCTCAGATGGGCAAAAACGATGCTCTTCAGTTTACTTATTGATGTAGAACGCTCCCAGGATATATCAACGGCATCTTCTCGTTGAAATTTTATGTCTTGCAGCCGCGGACAATTTTTGTGATGAACTGAGAGCCATTTGTCCGTGAGCAGTGCACAGTTGGACTTGTCTGTCGGGTTTGGTTTGCAGCAGGACGAGAATTTAATGAATACTGGATCCAGGCTGTCAAGCTTGATTTTATTGAATTCCCCCGTGGGCTTCACGAGAAAAGAGTTGCCCTGAAACAGTTCCTGTTTGATAGATTCGATTACTTCCGGAAGTCGAATTTTACCCCTGCCAAGCATGCTATAGAGCGATTCCTTGCTCTTTTGGGAAAATAGTTTTACAACCTCCGACATCCCCTCATTCTCAAGAAGATCTCGCGGTAGGCCATAACGTCTCATTTCCTGCAGCAGGGTCGCTTTGCCAATATCCTGAGCGATCCGCTGGCCTCTCAGTCGGAAACTTCGAGACAACTGAGAACGGGCTTTGGGAGTCTGACAAAGCTGCAGCATTTGTTGATCAAAGGCCACTGGTTTATCCGAACGGATAATCCGTACCATTTGTCCATCCTGTAAAATATAGTCAGGCGCAACCATGGTATTTCGAATCATCGCTCCCTTGCAAGTGCGGCCAACCTCTGTATGAACACGAAAGGCAAAATCAAGAACGTTCGATTTGACAGGTAAACAAATGAGATCTCCTTGCGGTGTGTAGGTATATATTTCTTTTTTGCCACCGGCAGCGATCAGATCACGATAAGAAACTGAATCATCAGAGCCAATAATGTCAAGCATTTCCATGAGATCGACAAAAAATCTGCCCTGTTTTCCGCTTCGTGAACTCCAGTTTCTGAAGAGCCCCCTCTGGGCTTTGCGGGCCATCTCGCCGGTTCTGATTTTGAACAGAAATCGCTGTCCTTCGATAATCGCGCGGGCATGTAGTCCCCGATAACCGGTTGGTTTAGGGTTCGCGATAAAATCTCTGATTGTTCTCGGTATTGGTCGAAATGTCTGATTAACGATCCCAAGTGCTCGATAGCAATCAGGTATATTTCTCACAACAATGATGATGTCTATTGGTGTTTCTATCTTTTTCAGCAATATCCGGTTAGTCGTATCAAAATAAGCCCAGAGTTCTTTGATACGACGAGAGATTGTACTCTTTAAATCTGCATCCTTGGCTGCAATACGCAGCTCTTCGAGGATACGCTTGGAAACTTCGCCATCCGCTAACTGCCTTATGTAGCTGAGTAATTTCGTACCTTGCTTTGGGAATTTATAGGATAAAGCGAGATTATACATTTCCCGCTTCAGGCTAAAGAGTCCGAATACGGTCGCCAGTGGAGCGTAGATGTCGATCGTTTCATCAGCAATCCTCTGTCGTTTATTTCTCGGCATAGCCTGCAGGGTTCTCAGGTTATGAAGCCTGTCGGCAAGTTTTACCAGCATAACCTCTGGGCGGAGTGCAGCACCTGAAAATATCTTGCGATGCACCAATTTGCTCTGCGCCTGTTTATCACCAGATCGATGAGTCACCTTGGTACACCCCTCAACGACGGCCTGCACATAGCTGCCAAAGTGCTCGCCAACAACTTCTGAAGTGACTTCTTTGACATCCTCTACAGTATCGTGCAAAAGGGCTGCCGCAAGAATTTCAGGATCGGTGATATCCATTTCCTCGGCAAGGATTTGTGCAACCGAGCATGGATGGAGAATATAGGCATCTCCCGAGCGACGCCACTGATCGTCATGAGCTTCAGTTGCAAAATCAAGGGCGTCCCAGAAAACATGTTCATGCGGTCTGCCGCTGATGAACTTACGCATCTGGTTTCGATAGAGTTCTAAATCAAAAGAAATTCTGGACATATCTCTCGTTGATTTCTTATCTTCATGCTGATCAGCCTGTAAGGCACTAAATGGCTCCACTTTAAGCTGCACCTATGTTACATTAAGCCACTGATAGAAAATGGCAACACCTCGTTCTTCCTGAAAAAGTATGTAATTAAGCGGCAACCAGCCTCTTCTTCTACTGGCAGAAAATCTTTGCTATTTATATCGAGCTCTTACCATGTTTTAATTAAGAAATCATTCCCCTTAATGTAACGGCAGAAAAGTCGTTGTTTCTCTTGTCTTGTCAACACAAAAGTATCATTTAATTATAGTCAAATCAACATATTGACCAAGAATACTTACCATTACTGAGCACTATGCTCAGCACCGCACATCAAACCAGACGCTATGGCTAGAAAGAAGAAAACATTTCCAAAAAGGCAGCTAAGGGCTCGTAAATATAGGAAGGATTCCAAAGGCTTTCATGATCGCCAAATAATTAATCGCATTATCACTGCGCTATATAAAGAAAATAATACACTCAGCATAAATGATCTTGTAAAAAGCCTTAATTTACCGCGAACGGGTAAAAAAACCGTTGAAGAGGCACTGACGTTTCTCTGCCAGCAAAACATTGCTTTCAAGAGCAGTAGAAACCATTTTTCATTGCACAGGAACAGGCAATATTTTGAAGCAACGATTGACAGACACCCGAGCGGATTTGGATTTGGCACAGACCTTCTCCTGCGATCTCAATTCAAACCATTAGCAAAAGAACCCTATATCTCGAAGACCAGGATGAATTCTGCGCTCCATGGCGATCGAGTCTTGCTGTCAATTGTCAAGTTACGTCGAAATGATAGAGCCGAAGCTGAAGTTATTGGTGTTATCAAGAGAAAAACTACAAGACTTGCCGGAATTTATCACCAGCTTGACGACGGTCATTTTGTTTACCCTGACGATCTGAGATTTCCTTCACCCATTATCCTTGCCGCGCCACCCGCATTACAGATTAACAACGGTGATGCTGCCATCGTCAAGCTAATTGACCAGGAACGCGATCACAGCCGTCTTCATGGGGAAATCACCGAGGTTCTAGGCAACCCCGACAATATCGATGTACACATACGCCTCGTGGTCGAGAAATTCCATCTGCCCTCCACCTTCAACTCTCGGGTACAAGAGGAAGCTGAACACGTTACACCTCTACCTGGCCCTGCCGATCGTGAAGATCTGCGGGAAGTGCTGCATTATACCGTTGATGGTAAAACAGCAAAGGATTTTGATGATGCCATAGCGGTAGAAAAAAATCTGCAGGGATATCGCCTCTATGTCTCAATTGCAGATGTCAGTGCATTTGTCAAACCAGGCAGTTTGATTGATCGGGATGCCTATGAACGAGGAACATCGATATATTTCCCGGGTGCCGTTATTCCAATGCTCCCGGAGAATCTTTCCAACAATCTCTGCAGTCTCCTGCCTGATGTTGATCGATTGACCGTTTCGGTGATACTCGATTTCGACCAGCAGGGCTCATTGCTGAAATCCCGCTTTGCCAGATCCGTAATCCGCAGCAGTCAACGATTCACCTATGGGACAGTAAAACAGCTGATCATTGATAAAGCGCCTTCTATACGCCGGAACCATCAACCTTATCTCACTCCTCTCAAATGGGCGGCAGAGCTCGCTGAACTTCTCCGGAACAACAGGCGGCAGCGCGGCTCAATCGGCTTTACCCTGCCGGAAGCTGATATTCGACTCGATGCCCAGGGCAAGGTGAGCTCAATCACCAGGGCTGAAAACCACTTCGGACACCAGATCATAGAGGAGTTTATGCTTGCAGCCAACGAGACGGTCGCAGAGACTTTTGCCAAGGCAAAGCGACCAATGCTCTATCGAATTCATGAAGAACCAGACTCCGAAAAGATAGCTGACTTTAGGAAATTTTCGCAACTGCTCGGCTTGGAACTTCCGAAAGAAGCGGCAACTCCCAAGTGGTACAATAGCGTTATTGAAAAAGTTCGCGGTACATCAGGCGAATATGTAATCAATACGCTTCTGCTTCGTACTATGCAGCAGGCTCGGTACAGCCCAGACAATAAGGGACATTTTGGGCTGGCCGCTCAGTATTACACGCACTTTACCTCCCCTATTCGTCGCTACCCGGATCTTATTGTTCATCGACTCATATGCGACCTGCTCATGGTCCGCGAGCAGGATCAAAAGAATTACACCATTTCACGTCCGGCCGATTCATTAAAACAGGCAGGGACGTACCTTTCGGAAAGAGAGCGAATCGCGGTCAGCAGTGAACGAGAAATGGCTGATCGTCTGAAATGCCAATACATGTCAGGTCGGATCGGGGATTGCTTTCAAGCTGTTATCTCAGGAGTGTCTGACACTGTTTTCTTCGTCGAATTACTCGATGTCTTTGTTAGCGGGGCTGTTTCGTTGGCATCTCTTTCAGACGACTATTATCTTCTGGACAAAAAAAATCATCGTCTCATCGGAGATGTGACGGGAAATATTATTCAAATGGGCGATTATATCGAGGTGGTTCTTTTAGACGTTGAGCATAATAAGAATAGAATTTCTTTTACTCTTAAGCAAACCTCTCCTACGGCTCCTCATGAAAAAATACCTGACAAACATCAGATGAGGCCCATACTTTGATTAACACGAGAGTAAAGACCACCTTATCGGGTACATTTTTACCACTGAGTTGCCAATAAAGATTTTAATGAGTGTTTTGGCGCTTGACTTGGAGCTACTTTTATCATATTTAATCATGAATATATTTTGTCTGTTTTGTGCAACTAAAACTTCTCAACCTGCTCACAGGGAGGATTCATAATGGAAGAAACCAGTTGGCTCATGTCTCTAATCTCCAACCCATTTGCTAAAGGTCTTGCACTTGGCATCTTGTTTACGATCATTATCTATATTCGTGGTTTTATTCGACGGCAGGAATTGTCAAAAGAAGTCAGTCGTCTCAGAGCACATCTCCATACGAAGCTTGAGATAGATTCAAGCGAGAATGAGCGGAGAAAATCAGAACTCGATCGTCTCAAGCAAGAACGAGACAATCTCCGTATTACCGTACAATCATTAAACCAAAAACCCGGTAGAAAAGAGATTCGCCAGTACTTCGTTTACCAGACGGCGCTGGACATCATGTTTGAGAAGGCCCCTGGCTTCGCACCTGCCTGGCAGATAACCTTAAAAGAAGCTGAAAGTCTCTTTGAGAAATCTGAAAAAGGGGTCGTTCCGCTGCTCAAAAGACTAATGCCGACAACGCCCGATAAACAAGCAGAGGAGTACGAGAAAATCAGCAGAGTTTCCATAGAAGACTCAGTAAAAAATAACTAACATCTAACTCGTTTTGCCCTCCGCTGGGAGCAGCAGATACGATTTAAGCAAAGGGTTGTCACCTGTTCTGACAACCCTTTTGTATTTTAAAGCCATACAGCCATGACTGTTTCTCGATTGCTGCTAGATAATATCGCCATTGTTCTTAAGGCTCCAAAGTATGCTGAAAATATTGGAGCTGCAGCTCGATCCTGCTTTAACATGGGTTTGTCCAGACTTATCCTCGTCCGGGACGAATACCCGGATCGTCAGGCCATGGCAAAAATGGCTACTCACAATGCTATCCATATCATTGACAATATGGAAGTGCATGCACATCTGGACGATGCGCTTGCACCATTTTCTTTCGTTATAGGCACCACAGCACGACTCGGCAGAAAACGGACCACTGAACACTCACCACGGGAGGTTGTGGCAAACACCCTGCCGCTTCTGGAAAATAATAAAATTGCCTTACTATTTGGGCCAGAAGACCGAGGACTGACAAATGACGATTTAAAATATTGCCAGTTCACTTCTTCTATTGC
>JABDPQ010000123.1 GCA_013042695.1 Desulfobacterales bacterium
ACTGATCATAATATTTCGAGATTGATAATCTCGATGCAAAAACAGCGGCTGAAAATACTCTCGCGCTTGATCAGCAAGACGCTCACAATCATCGACAAGCCCATCGGGAATTTTTTCTGACAAAGTATCCTGCCATAATGCCTTGATGAAATAACCTGATTCACGTTCTAGCATGATTTTCCTATCATACGTCGGTGAATCATAACACCAATGCTGATCAAATCCTTCTGCACCAGCAACCTGCATCCGTGCAAGCAGCGTTACTGCTTCTTGATAGAGTTCAACCCCCTTTTGTCGATCTTGCAGCATATGATCATACAGCTTCATGTCTCCAAGATCTTCAAATAGAATGAGCCCGCACGAGAGATCAGAGGCAATGATGTCGGGAACCGGAATACCCGAAGCTTGTAAATGGTTGCCAATAGCCAGAGCTGCTTTACATTCAGACAATTCGATGACATTGTAAGCCCCCGGCAAAACAGCGATACAAAGCGGTCGGCCCAACGATGAGACCCTGAAAAATCTCCGTGTCGACCCATCCCCGCTCATTTCCTGGAACACAACTTTGGTTTCGTCAGCACCGTCAGCTGAAGAAATAAGCCCAGTATCGATAATGAGCTGAAGGATAGTGTCTTTTAACCGAGCAGCACTAAATTCCATAGCATGATCTCCATCTCATCTACGTTTAATATCACAATCGGCCTGGACTCACTCATACAGTAACAGATCGTCTTGAGACATACCGTTTCTATTTCAATTCATTTATTATATTGCCAGGAAATCTCAACTACACTAAGAAATGAGGTGGAGAATGATGACGGAAGTTGTTTCGCGCAGACCCATCAGGGCTGTGGAAAAGGCATATGAAACAGAAAGATACATTACCTTGCTGGGCGTTGCCGATTATTTTCAGAACAGAGGTGTCGTCTCGAGCTGTTTTCAGATCGGATCAGGTGTGACGATGGCGTCAGACAGCCTGGCCTTTGGTGGTACAAATGCCCCGTCCCAGATTATTGAGCGGGTTATTGTCGCACGGCCACCGACATCTGACTGCCCAACACAGGCCCACTGATTAAAATAAACGGGCTTGTCGCAACTGGCACGAGCGTCGATGTAAATGGAAGGCGGCTTGGATCGGCAAATTTCCGGCCAGACAGGGACCGTGGAGTCAAGAAGATGCCTATGGAGATTTAGATAATCACCAGGCGTTCCCATATCAGTCCAGTTGGTGTCATGTGCTGTCATACTGCCAATCGATATGTTTTTTTGTATCAGTGCTCTGTAGTGCTGGATAATGCAGCTTGTTTTATGAGCCGGAATTGACGAGAGAACACCAGGTTTTATGACCTGAAGGCCGGTAAAAGCCCATTTGTTCCCCTGATGCTCTGCTGCATCAAATCCCAAAACTCTCTCACCCACCTTGGTGACAACGTTAAAACGAGGGTAATCGTGCAGCACCATGGTCACGTCATATTCGCTTTGCAGGTGCTTTTCGTAAACGCGTGCATAATCGATAGTATGATAAATATCACCATTGGTGACGAGTAACGGCTCATCATCCAAATGATCCAGTGCCAAGCGCAACCCGCCAGCAGTTCCAAGAATCATTGGTTCCTGTTGAATGATAACACCTGGAATAGAGTCGATCACCTCAACAATGAGGTTTCGAAGATGATGACAATTTACGATAATTTTTTTGAATCCAGCGTTTTTAAGACGATCGATTGTAGCCACCAGCAATGGCGTATTGAGAATCGGGAAAAGTGGTTTGGGTTTTACCAGGCTGTAAGGTTGAAGCCTGGTACCAAACCCTGCTGCAAGTATCATGGCCTGCATCTCAGCACCTTCTTCAAGCCTGAATGATAATGGATAGTGGTTTGAGATTAGAAATCAAGCGTGCCGTCTTGACGCTCTTCAATACCGACAACGACGATCTTAGCCGTATCTGCGGCAGCGATCATCTCCTGCCGATCGAACAGAAGTGATTGGCCGGCCTCAACCGCCAAAACAGACCCCTTCGTTTCACGTATAGCCTCTATCGTCCCAATACCGGTTGCCGGTAAGTCGAAACGAAAATCCTGATTGGGTTTTCTGACCTTAACGACAACTGCCTGTTCACTGGCAAGTCTGCCGCCACGCAGAATGGTGGCATCAGTACCATCAATAGCCTCTACGGCCATTACGGCGCAATCCCGGACGACCACACATTGGCCAATATCAAGGCTGCCAATGGCCCGGGCATTTCGCCAGCCAAATTCAATATCCTGACGTTGGTTCTTGGTTGGTTTTTTTCGGGTTAAAACGCCTTTTGGAAATAACAGGTGTTCAAGATAGAGTGTAGATTCCAGGACTTTTATGTTGGCCTGTTCAAGGGCCTCGGCTACCGCTCTGAGAATGGCGTCGTCCTGTCTTATGTCGATTTTGTTCCACAGCGATAGCCCTTTGAGGTCGGGGAGAACATCCCTGAATATCTGGGTTTTTGTAATGGTACCCAGAAAAACCGCCTCAAAAACACCGCTTTGTTTGAAAAACCTGATTATTTTGCCGAGCTGACCCAGTTTTACCCAACAGACCTGATCGGCTGCCTGGGCTACCCGCTCATCGGTTTCACTGCGATGAGCGACGACAAAGACCTTGCGACCAGCCTGGTGAGCAGCTTCAATAAACAGCAGAGGAAATTGTCCGCCACCGGCGATCATGCCAATACAATCCTGATTTAGTGACATCGTCTTTCTAATCAATCCCCACTGGTTCGCCGTATTACACCGCGTTTTGAAGTCTCAAAAAATTCAATCATTTTTTTTACCTCGGGACTGTCAGGGAATTCTTGTCGGGTAAGTTCAAGGGCATCTTTGAGGATAAGATTGGGTGAACGGTATATAATCCTGAATGCGGCTTCAAGTTCGCTTATCGTCGCCCGGCTGTATCCATTGCGCCGCAAGCCTATTTTATTGATTCCTGAGACCCTGGTCCGATCGCGTATTCCAGCGACGATTACATACGGCGGAACATCATGCCCAAGACCCGAAATTCCACCAATATATGAGTGTGATCCTATTCGGCAGAACTGAAGCACGGCTACCAGGCCCCCGATTGAAGCCCGGTCTCCAACCTGCACATGACCGGCAAGGGTTGCAACGTTGGCCATAATCACATGGTCGCCAATACTGCAGTCATGAGCAACGTGGATATATGCCATCAATAGATTACCGTTGCCAATTATAGTTTTACCGCTGCCGTTCGGCGTCCCTCTGTGTATAGAGGCATATTCGCGAATCTGGTTGTCATCACCAACAACCAATTCTGTTGGTTCACCTTTATAACTCAGATCCTGTGGAGCTCCTCCGATCGTTGCAAAACTGCCAATCAGATTTCTCTCTCCTATCATGGTCGGTCCACTGACAACAGCATGAGGCTCGATCGTTGTGCCCGCACCAATACTTACATCAGCGCCAATAACTGCATAGGGACCAACCGTTACCGAAGAATCCAGGTTTGCAGACTTGTCTATGACTGCTGTAGGATGAATTGCCATATAATCACATTAAATGTATAAGAAGTTTTTATATTCAGTGACGCCATCACCGGCTATCAGAAACTGGCCATGAGTTCGGCTTCCGCAACCAGCTGGTCGTCTACCAGCGCCTTGCCTTTCATAACCATGACCATCCGTTTGTGTCTCATGAGCTCAAGCTGAAAAACAATCTGGTCACCGGGAACAACGGGTCTGCGAAAGCGCGCTTTATCGATTCCTGCGAAATAAAGTAATTTTACATCTATCATTTCAGGAAAAGAATAATAGGCCATGCAGCCGCCGACCTGCGCCATTCCTTCAAGAATGAGAACTCCTGGCATAACCGGTTGACCGGGAAAATGTCCCTGAAAAAACTGTTCGTTTATGGTGACATTTTTTATACCGCTGACACTCTTTTTGGGGATCAGCGAGGTAATTCTGTCGACCAAAAGCAGCGGGTATCGATGCGGCAGTAACCGCATGATCTCAAGAACATCAATCTGTTTTTTTTCTGCTATGTCTTCCATGCAACCCACTCCTGTAATCTACTCTTTACCATCCTTTTGGGTTAGGTCTGCTACGTCCTTCTTGAGTTTTTTTAGATCCTTAATCATCTCCGGCAGCTTGCCAAAAAGAAGTGCAGCTTTAAACCATTTTTTAGCAGGTATTGCCGGAATACCGGCTAAAACTGACCCAGCAGGCTGATCGCCATGAACTGCAGCCATACCGGCAACCATGGTTCGGTCTCCAACAGTCAAATGACCGCTGGCGCCGGATTGTCCGCCGAAGACAACATTTCTCCCGAGAGTCGTTGAGCCAGCAAGGCCAACTTGTGCAACTATCAGTGAATTTTCTCCAATAACAACATTGTGGGCCACCTGTACCAGATTATCGATTTTTGTGCCAGACTTGATCCACGTTACACCAAATGTTGCTCGATCAACGCAGCAGTTGGCACCAATCTCAACATCATCGCCAATTTTGACTTTT
>JABDPQ010000127.1 GCA_013042695.1 Desulfobacterales bacterium
GGCCTACTCCTCATCTGCGCGCATTTTAAGACAAGCATTTTAACTGGTGGTGGGAATACCACTCATTATTTTAACTTTGCGGCGTCCAAATAATGCCTCAACCGCTGTTCTCCTCCTATTGAAATAATGTGTACCCCCTGGCATATATCCTTAAGGCCTGAAACAATATCGGCAAAGATTTCAATACTTGCCTTTTGCTTATCCGGAGCCCGGGCCAGTTTTTTTATGACCCAGTCCGGTACCAGTCCGGGTTTCATATGCCGGTTGAGAAACTGACCCATTCCTGCTGTCCGAATAATCAACACTTCGGCAATAATCGGGACTCCGAAAGTATCGACGTTTTTAATGAATTTCTCAAATTGGTCCAAATTGAATACCGGGGTGGTGAGAAAATATCCGGTACCGATTTTGGTCATTTCCTCCATTTCCTTCATTTCCAGCTCAGGTACGTTTTTCCCCCAGGAGGATTCCACGCCGGAACCGAGGACAAATTCAGCCTTTTGAGCAAGCTCATCTCCCTCTACGGTATGACCCTGTTTGAGATGATCTAAAACAGAAGATAGCTTTCCGGAATCAACGTGAAAAAACATCATTTCCTGAAGACTATCTCCGGTGATGCGATAGTCTTCGGTAAAAACAAGCAGGTTTTCAACACCGGCATCGTGGGCGTTGAGCAGGTCTTTTTGTAATTGCAGTCTATTTTTATGGCGGGTCGTTGTTTGGTAAATTGCCTCGAACTTGTTCTTTTTCAGAAGGTCGCAGGCTTTGATGGTGTCTCCGACAACACCTTCAATTTCTATTTCTGATACAGAAAAGCCGTCAACACGCCCTCGGACAAGTTTTAAATTTTCGATAAGATCTTCCGGACTATCATCTATCGGCGACTGTACTTCGGATGTAACAATGAATTTATCTTTTTTCAGTGCATCTTTTAGTCTCATCTTTACCTCCCTATCTCTTCCGAAGGTTAGTTTTGGGCCCTGAAAAAATCTTGATGAAGAAATGTTACACCCAGTTTCTTATCTCAGCTCCAGCAATCTGGCTGCTTCCTCCTTGAGCTGAGGCAATGGCAGCGGCTTTGAAAAACAGACATCAGCGCCATGTTCCTTCATTTGTTTAAACTTTTCTTCATCCAGGTATGCTGAAAGTACGACGATCTTAGTATTTCTTGTTTCAGGACTCGATTTGACTCTTTGACAGACTTCATAGCCTTTAATATCCGGCATCATTATATCGAGAATCAGGAGATGGGGCTTAAAGTGCTCCACCTGCAGCCCTGCCTCAAATCCATCAGACGCCGAAATTACTTCATAGTCAAACTCATCTTCTTCCAGGGCCATGACAATGGTTTCGACAATAATCGGATCGTCATCCACCACCAGGATCCTTTTTCTTTCACCTTTCACTTCATCTTTGGGAATGGGGATGCCCTGTTTTTCCATGAACGCTTCGAGATTTTTCTTATTTATACGACGATGCCCACCAACTGTTTTGTAAGCCTCGATGTAACCGGATTCCACCCAATTGATAATCGTTTTAGAGGAGACACGGCAATACTCGCTGGCTTTCGCTACTGTCAATATGTCTTCCACGGTAACTCCTTAATTAGTAAGTACAGATATTATAGTTATTATAGTTATTATAGATTTATATCTTTGTCAAGCATTTTTTATGAAAATCGTCAATTCGACCAAGTTTTAGTCATATATAGCCGAATCTTCAACAGATATAGCCGTTTGCGTGCCGCAACAATCTTGACTAGTATTTCAGTATTTATAGATTTTATAGTTTTTATAGTTTTGGCAATTCAAGACAAAAAGGCAGAGAGGACCAAAATATCCTCCGATAACGGTTAAACAGGAAAAGAGGTATACAGAAAGGAAGAGCTGAGTTATTGCGGGTGACGATAAACAGGCAGTGTGATAGTGAAGTTCGTACCAACCCCTTCTTTACTATCGACCTTGATATCACCTCCATGCTCTATGATAAAACCATAACAAACGGAGAGGCCAAGTCCAACGCCTTTTACACTGCTTTTAGTGGTAAAGAATGCATCGAATATTTTATTGATATTTTCTTTTTTAATCCCAGCCCCGGTGTCTGATATTTCAATGGCAATCTCTCCATCCTCGACACTTGTTTTTACCTTTAGTGTTCCACCATCAGGCATGGCGTCTCCGGCATTTTTAAAAATATTCAGGAAAACCTGGCGCAACTGATTTTTTGAAGCATAGACCGAATCCAATCCATCGGAAAAAGCCAGTGAAAAATCGATATTATTTTCACGGAACTGTTTTTCATGCAAAAGCAGGATTTCGTCAAGAATCGTATTGATATCTACCGGTTGTTTTTCTTTCTGGTCGGGCTTTGAAAAGGTCAGCATTTTACGGAGCAATTCACTGAGCCGGACAGTTTCGGAAAGAGCCATTTCCAATAATTTTCTTCGATTGTTGTCCGGAGAGATTTCACTTTTCATTAACTCAAGGGTGTTCATGATGCCGTATAATGGATTATTAAGCTCATGGGCAATTTGTGACGTAAGGCGCCCCATTGCCGCTAGTTTTTCAGATTGCAGCAACTGTTCTTGCGTAGTTTTTAAGCGTCTTTCCATCTCCAATCTTTCTTTTAAATCGGTAAATATGCCAACACTGGCCACTTCATTGTGGTTTTCGTCATAAACAATAGACGCAGAGAGGTTGCCTTCCGTGATGCTTCCATCTTGTTTTACATAAACTACAGGATAAAATTTTATTCGGCCCTGACGATCGCTGTCTCCCGCTCGAAGCATCCTCATAACTTTTTTGGCCATGCCTTCTGGATATACCTTGGTAATATTGAGCTTGCCGACAACATCATCTGTTTTATATCCTAGATTCTCTTCGGCAGCCCGGTTCCAAAGGATAATCGTACCCTTCATGTCCGCTGCCATAATAGGATTGGGAGAACTATGGATAATATTGTTAAGAAAATCATTTGTTTCTCGGATCTCCCGCTCCATCTGCTTTCTTTGGGTCTGATCCACATTGATCCCTTCATAACCGATGACATTCCCTTCTTGATCATAGCGCACATGCCCGGTCAAAAGTACCGGTATAGGGGTGCCGTCCTTTTTCTTAAATTCAACTTCAAGATCGATAACTCGCCCTTCCCGCTCGATGATCTCGACAAATTTCTGACGCTCTTCAGGCCTAAGGTAGAGATCATGGGCAATGTCTATGTCAAGAAACTCCTCCTTATTCGAATATCCCAGCATATCCAGCAGTGCATGATTGACATCGAGAAATTTTCCCTCTTTGCTACTGATAAATACACCGCAGCCAACGTGTTCAAACAGTCTTCTAAATTCCTGTTCTGAAGCTTTGAGTTGCTCCTCCTGCCTTTTCTTGGGTGAGATATCCCGGAAAATACTTACTTTAGAAGTGGTTCCATCCTCGTTTTCCAGGGGTATTTCGACGATATTATAAAATTTACCGGTTCCTTTATTGTACAATTCCTGGTGCAGCGTTTCACCGTTGAAGACTCTGGCTGCCTCACAATGGGTACAGATTTCCATGCGTTTTTCCAACGTCTTATAACATTTTGTGCCCACGCCATCACAAAAATTGGACACCATTACCGAGTTCATGAATTCAATGGTATAGTCCTGGTTGACAATGCAAACACCGTCTGTCATGGCTTCAAAAATGGTGATCAGTTTCTGCAGGTCATTTTTCATTTTAAGCGTACCTTATTCGAGTTTTTTATTTCACGCCAAGTATATGCCAACCAGAATAAATGAGGTATAAAGTTGTTAGGCAAGTATAGAAAGACTCTGACAACTGTCTTACCTTTTAATACTCAACAATCTAGCTTATTTCTCCTCTCTTTTCTAGATTATTTCAATTGGAATTCTCCTTGAGCGAATCACCAAATCTACCCCAGCTGGAAGTTTAGGCCTGCTCAAGTTGGGAGTTTCTCTTCTCAGTTTTACGGTATCAGACTATTTTGTTTTTGGATATTCGTAAGAGTTCTCGCTTTCTTTGGCACGAGTAATACGAGAATATTTTAAGACGTTAACCTTCTTACGCTAACGCCTGATTCTTTTCAGAGATGTCAAGGCAGAGATCAGACGACGATGCTACTCGAAAAGAAAGCTGGATAGCATTAACAGCACATGAGGTATTTCTCAGTTTGGTCAGGCTTGCACCGGCGATCCTACGTTTTATGAGAAAAAGCGCTGATGGAATGAACAACAGGAGGAGGGGCAAAGGACCTTGCTTGTCCAGTCCACCAGCTGATGGTGTCAGTGATTACGGTAATTTTTGCGGCTGGCAGACGTTCTCAGCCTTTGCTGCACTCCGGCCACATCCTTGACAGTAATGCGTTGCTGGTTCAATCAGCGAAATATAAGCCGGCGGATCCTTAACGTGTAATTCGTCCGCGACGTGCGCACATAGTGTTTTCTCGTTATCATCGCTCATGACAGATCTCCATTAGTGTTCAGAATTGTAACGAACCCCCTATTGAGGAGGCATTCATTCAGGTCGTTATGAAGAACAACAACCTGATTTAAATTCTAGACACAGAGTGGTAATTGTCAACAACATTAGAATGGCACAGAATACAACTTTGTTTTGGTCTAATTGATCGGTACGCAGGCTTTTAGAAAATTCTTCCTATGGAGCCATTCACGAGACATTTGTTCCAGTCAGATGATGGCAGAACATTGACATAATTGCCACCTTTTAATTACTCCTGATCAAGGTACCGTTCCTTGAGGTGAGCAAGGAACCATCCTGGATTTGTGCCTTCACCTGTTGCCTGCTCAATAATCTCCTGTGAGTCCATGGAACTTGCCTTGCTCCAGATAGTATCTTTCAACCAATCATGCACAAAGGTGACATCTCCCTGCCCCAGTCTCTGATTCCAGTTAGGATGAGATCTCTTGATAGCAGCAAAGAGTTGAGCACTGTTTACTGCTCCCAGAGTATATGAAGGGAAATAGCCAAAGGAACCATCGGTCCAATGAATATCCTGCAGACAGCCATCGGTATAGTTCCCGTTTGTTGACAAACCGAGATAGTTTTTCATGCTGTCATCCCAGGCTTCTGGAATATCAGCGGCTTCGAACTCGCCGTTGATAAGTTTACTTTCAATTTCAAAACGAAGAATGACATGGAGCGGATAGCTCACTTCGTCTGCTTCCACGCGGATATAGCTTGGC
>JABDPQ010000128.1 GCA_013042695.1 Desulfobacterales bacterium
ATGCCGTGGTCAATCTCCACCAGGGGGCTAAAAACCAATTTGATCCGAAAATTATAGATGCCTTGTTTTCTGTGTTGCTGAAGTATCCCGAACTGCTCCAGTTAAATGGTACCGGATCCGCTCAGAAATGTCTGATTATATATAAACAAAAATAACACGATAGATAAGGGTCTGATCATTCAATGTATATATAAATCTTCTTAGGCGACGACCAGAGGTATTGTCACAACAGAACATCAGACAACGGCTGCCGAGAAAAAACAGGCAGTAAAAATATCCATCGTATTCAGCATGCTTCAAGATATTCTTCCCAGACAGTGGTTAAAATTTATTCTAAGCATCATTTTACCTACCTTATTGGCAATCTTTATCTCGATTACCTCTATCTATCTCGTTATCATCCCGTCGTTTGAAGAAAGTTTCATGGAGAGCAAGCGGGACATGATCAGGGAGTTGACTCATGTCGCCTGGGGAATCATGGCATATTATGAGCGCCAGGAGCAAGATGGTACCATGGCCCAACCCGAGGCTCAGCAGCGGGCAATAAGAGAAATAGAGCATCTGCGTTACGGTGATGAATCACGAGATTATTTCTGGATTACTGATATGAAGCCGCACCTGATCATGCACCCTTATTCCAAAGAGCTGATTGGAAAGGACCTTAGTCAATTTGAAGATTCTGAGGGTAAACGGGTATTTCTGGAGATCAAAAAGGCTGCTGCCTCAGGAAGTGGTTTTCTTGATTATACCTGGAACAAGAAATATACGACCCTGAAGGATGTCCCCAAACTCTCTTTCGTCAAACATTTTGAACCCTGGGATTGGGTTGTTGGTACGGGTGTGTTTCTCGATGATGTACTAGTAAAAACAGAGAAAATAACCCGACGCCTGACCAGGATGATCTATGGAAGTATTATCCTTTTTGTGCTGTTGCTACTTTTTGTTGTTTTTAGAAGTCTCAGTATAGAGCGTAAACGAATCATTGCCGAGAAGCATCTCGACCATTCAAGAAAAAAATATAAAGCAATGGTGGAGACAGCGGTCGATCCCATCATGATGATCCACAACGGCACCTGCATTTATGCCAACAAGGGTATGCAAAACCTGCTAGGTTATCGGGGTGATGAGCTTGAATCCTTATCTCTGACAGAGCTTTTTATCGAGGATAAACCTGAGAAAGACACAGGCCTGCAGGCCCTCAGAAACGCCCTGCACGGCGATACCGTTCTTGGAGAGCAGGAAGCACGGCTGATGAGAAAAGATGGTCAGGAGGTCATTGTCTTGTTGACGCTAAATCGCAAGAACCTGGGCAGCCAGAAAGTGATGGTCATGACTGCCAAGGATGTCAGCGGGGTAAAAGAGTTTGAAGAGCAGTTGGAGGAAAATCGAGAGCGCTATCTCCTTTTGGCAAACCGCCTGCATTTTGGTGTTTTTCGCACGACCCCAGAAAGTAAGCTTCGGTTTATTGAGGTCAACTCGGTTACCCGTGAGCTTCTGGATATTGCTGAGGGGATTGAATTATCTGGAATAAGCCTGCTTGATTTCCTGGAAATAGATCATACAGAGCCCCCTCTTTTTGAAATGCTGCAGTCCGAAGGTTACATCAAGGAAAAGGCATTTCGGCTCAAACAGAAAAACAACGAAGCAAAAATTGTTTCAATTTCGATGGTAATGGCAAAAAACAGTACGGGACAGCAAATACATTGTGATGCAATAATTGAGGATATCAGCGAGCAGCAAAAGAGTGCAGAGGAACGTGAAAATCTGATTGTAGAACTTCAAACATCTTTAATGTTTCTCAATTAGCCGATTAAAAACTCGCTTACTGATTTTGTTACCTGTGATGGCAATGTAGAAGTTCGCCGCGCTGCGCAGATTATGACAGATGCAGGAAAGAGTTCAATCCTGGTCTGCCGTGAGTCTGAGGCTCCAATAGGTATTATAACTGATGCACTATTGCGGGAACGGGTCCTCGTTGGGAATATTCCTGCAGAGACTCCCATCTGCGAGGTAATGAGTTCACCACTCAATTATATTGAGGAGACTGCCTTGATTTTTGAGGCAGCGCTGATGCTGCATGAGCGAGGTATCAAACATCTTGTGGTGAGGGATAGTCCCGGTAATATTGTCGGTGTCATCAGCAATGAAGAATTACTCGATGTT
>JABDPQ010000135.1 GCA_013042695.1 Desulfobacterales bacterium
TCTGAGTAACACCATTGTCGTTTCCCATTAATAAAAATAAAGGAGAGAGAATATGATTCTTTTTGGTGAAAGCCTGAATGTTATCTCCACCAAAATTGGAGCTGCATACAAGGCTCGCGACCCCAAGCCGATTCAGGAGGAGGCTCTTGATCAAAAAGAGAAGGGCATGGACTATATTGACATCAATCTGGGACCGGCAAAGAAAGACGGTCATGAATTGATGCCCTGGGTCTGCCAGGTTGTTCAGGAGGTCGTGGATGATGTCCCGCTACTTCTTGATACATCAAATATTGCTGCTATCGAAGAAGGTCTCAAGGTCCTTAAACCCTGTGCCCAGCCCCATATCATCAACTCCATTATGGCTCGTGCAGAACGATATGAAGCTATGCTGCCAATTGCTGCAAAGTATGAAGCAGATATGGTTGCCCTGCTCTGGGGACCGGATGGACTGCCGCGAGATGAGAATGAGCGGGCAGCACTTTGCGTAGAGCTTCTTTATGCCGCTAATGAAGCTGGAATTCCTAACGAGAAAATATGGGTAGACGGCATTGTAACTCCGGTTAATATCCAGCAGGCTCAGTTGGTCAGTTACCTGAATTTCCAGATGATGTTGGAAGATATTGCTCCTGGGGCCAAGAGTACCTGCGGACTTTCAAATATTTCCAATGGTCCTCCTGTTCAACTGAGACCGATCCTCAATACCACCTATATGGTCATGCTAGAAAGATATGGCATGAAGGCGGTTATCAGTGATCCTCTGGATACGAACCTCACCGACGTTGCCAAAGGGAAGCGTCCTGAAATCGTAGATATTGTGCATCAGGCGATGGACGGCACAGCTCCTGATGTATCATCTCTGGACAAAGAACTTGGCGACTACGTCAAGACCGTCAAGGTTATAATGGGAGAAAGTCTGTTCTCAGATTCTTACCTGGAAATTTAAAGCACATTTATCATCCTCAAGAAAAGCCCTGTTCTGAGAAGAATGGGGCTTTTCTTGTTTTCGTGCTTACTTTGATGAAAATATTTGTTGACTGTAAAACACTGGATAGGGGCAGGTGATGGAGCAGAATGAAAAAGGAGGAGAGGGTTGGGTTTATGTCATCGTTTGTGATCAGGGAAATGAGGCACATTTTCTCGGTCTTCACAATGATGAAAAAGATGTTGACTTTATACCCGCATTTCAAAGCAAAGAGGACGCCAACGACTGTTTTCTGACGTTACCTCGAGAAAAAGGTAAAAAATATGAGGTACAGGCAATCCACATCGAAGAATTAACCCAAGATGCAGATGCAAATGGTTTTACCGTGACTCTCGTTGACAGTGAGGGGGCAATTATAAACAAGTAGCTGCGTATCTCTGAGGAGGGCTTTACCCCCGTAATGAATAGAGATTATTACGCGATGCGTCAAACAGCGGTTAACTGATGTTACGAGGAGATAAGTCACAATGAGTCTAAAAATAGCGATCGGGGGCAAAGGCGGTGTCGGCAAAACGACGATCACTTCCCTTTTGGCAAGATGCCTGGCAGCAGACAAGAATAACAAAGTCATCGCCATAGATGCCGATCCAGTTGCAAATCTTGCAGCCGGTCTTGGGATTGATGAAAGCGAACCAATAACTCCCATCGCCGAATTGCGTGATCTGATTGCTGAGCGCACCGGTGCTGAACCGGGTACCATGGGCGGTTTTTTCACTCTAAACCCCAAGGTAGACGATATACCAGATCAATTTTCCCGAGAGCGTGATGGCGTCAGACTCCTTGTCATGGGTACGGTGCAGAGCGGCGGGTCAGGGTGTATCTGCCCTGAAAGCACCATCTTAAAAGCGTTGATGACTCATCTGGTACTGTATCGTCAAGACATCGTCCTTATGGACATGGAGGCTGGTGTCGAACATTTAGGCCGAGCGACCTCAGCTTCAATGGATGCACTCATAATCGTGGTTAATCCCGGGGCGCGAAGCCGGGTGGCTGCAGAAAAAATTAGGCAGCTGGGGCAGGATATCGGCATAAAGCGGATTGTTGTGCTTGGTAATCGAGTCAGAAATGAACAGGATAAGGAATTGATCTGCTCCTCACTGCCTGATTTTGAGATAATTGGTTTTATTCCGGAGCATGATGAAATAGTTGAGGCAGATCGAGAAGGGCTGCGTCCGTTTGATGATATCGCCAATGTTCCGCAGGAACTTTTCGATGCGGCCTCCCATCTATTGTCATATCATTAATACTAGCCTGATTTCTCGGGAACATTTTGTAAATTATATGGTTGCAAGGAATTTGTCACGATATTACAATCTCTTCTAGAGGTTCTCTGGTTTATATAATTAACTAAATTGCAGTAATTGCCTATTATCTCAATTTCTTAGAGGACCTTCCCACTTTTGTGGGCTCCACATGGAAATAAGTTGCTCTTTTGAGTAAGGCTCAATGTGTAAGGTAGTGCTCCAGAAAGTCGATTGTCTGACTAGCAGATAGAATGAAAAGATCCATTGGTGGCCTCCAACAGTTTTCTTGGACCAAGTTCTAGTTCAAGTCCACGTCTGCCCGCGCTGACAAATATACTGTGGCAGTCGGCTGCGGATGAGTCGATCACCGTTTTTAGTGGTTTTTTTTGGCCCAAAGGACTCACACCTCCAAGCACATATCCCGTTGCATTCTGGACCACTGCTTTATCAGCCATAGTGGCTTTTTTGGACCCGCACGCTTTGGCAAATAGTTTCAAATTGAGTTTCTTTGCCACTGGAACGATAGCAACGGCCAATTCCCCGCCATCGAGTTGGGCCACCAGCGTTTTATATACCTGTTCAGGGCTAAGGTCCAGTTTTTCCAATGCCTCAAGCCCATAAGCTTGAGCTCGTGAATCGTGTTTGTACTTATGGATAGTGATAGGGATCTTATGTTTTTTTGCGTAATTAATTGCAGGAGTCATGGGAGGATTCCCTTTGTAACGTATCAAATCGGTATTAGTCAACGATAATGGATGTACCGGCGGTATTAAAGAAAAACCGATCACCAAATTCTGCTGCCATCATTGAAGCGGCAGGTAACCCGGTGCAGTGAGAGACGCCAATTTTCTGGATATCAAATTCCTGCAACGAATTAATCGTTTTGACGATTAATTCGTTTGACGCATCGTGTAGGTGACAGCCTCCGATCACCATATATATCTGATTCTCCCCGGTTACTTTTCGTGCATGATGAAGCGTATTGATCAGGCAGCGGTGGGCGCAGCCTAGGACGACAATGAGGCCTTTGTCTGTTTTTACCATAAGTGCTCGATCATCAAGACATGGATCATTGTGAAACTTATCATCTACTTTGATCTTCAGGTAGTCTTCACCCACCTGTTCGAAATCGGTAAAAATACCAACTTCTCCTGTTGTGATAATATTTTCAGTCAGTTGTACTGGATCAGGTGTCATGTTAAATTTGGCACCGAGGCTCTCAAGAGCCGCCTGGGTGTATGGAACACCAATGTAACGAGCCTTTTCAATTCCATCTTTGATGTTGTATTTTTCTGCCCACAAGTCCAGTGGGGCAATGACATCAACATCTTTGCCTATTTTTTTTAGAACCTTCTGGATTCCGCCGGTATGATCATAATGGGCATGCGATAAAACAATGACATCAATGTTCTGCAGATCAATTTCCAACTGCTTAGCATTGTGCAATACACCAACGCCAGCTCCAGAATCGAGTAAAACCGTCTTCTCTTTTGTTTCAATCAGGGCACAAAAGCCCCATTCACCAATGATGTGAGGTTTGCCAGCGGTATTGTCAGCCAGCGTAGTTATGCGGCATTGCATAGCGTCTCCTGTGAATAAGGGATTAGGGCACGGGGCATTGCGTTAAACAGGTAATTACCTGAGCCACTTGCAAAGCACCCTTTTCGTTCAACCTCTACGTTATGATTAAATTTTTATCCTCGGAATATCAATTATATGCCTGCGGTAAACATTTTTCGCATGGTTTGACTTTGAACGAAAATCATCATTTTGTAAAAGGCTCACCTGAAAATCAGATCAAATACGTTATACGGTGAAGAGGGTAATAATATTTCAATAAAAAGCAAAATCAATTCTGTGCAACACGGCAGAATGAGTCATGACATTCCATAGGAGCAGGGTAGCACAGGGGTAACTTCGTTGTTACCATTCAATCTGTAGATGCTGAAGAACACACTTGATTGTCTCTCCCTCGCACTAAGAATTTTCTGTATCTCGTCGACATTGCTTGTTAAGCAAGTTATGGCAGTAAGAATGTAGATAAGGCATAGCCCATAAACCCTGAAAGATGATATTTGAGGTTGCCTAAATTTCCCTTGACACCAAAGATCCTATAGAATATTAGAATATATCATATAGGATTTAAGGCAATATCCTATATGATATATGTGGAGGTCGGTGGATATGTCTAAAGGCGGTAAAACAAAGAACCTTGTGGTTTATGAGAAGCTGCGGCAGGGGATCATCAAGGGAACCTTG